>NZ_JAWXCX010000002.1 GCF_033845285.1 Marinococcus sp. PL1-022
CAACCAATTCATGTTTTATAATACTAGCTACAAAATCTGATAAGTGATCTGGCCCAAAGTTAGGAATAAAAACCATAAACTCTTCTGGATGGCGAACCAGATTATCCTCATACAAATGCTGTTCAGATATATAATCATATACAGCTGCCAATGAATCCTCAGAATTGCCAGTACCACGAGGTAATCTTCTAGAATACCCTAAAAATATTTCATTAGACTCTCTAGAATTAACAAATAAATTCCTAGCTTCCTCATTTCTATTATTTTCGTACAGATTGAAAACAGTGAAATGAAAGTCATTAATCTTTGCAGACCAATCACCATATCCTGGCTCAGCAGCTATTCTAGTTGGATCTAAAAATAATTCATTATCACCATTGACTCTTAGATTAAGAAATTCAAAATTTTCCTGTCCATGTTGTTCTAGCTCAAAATATTCTGAGATTCTCAATAAAATCTCCCCCTAGAAAACTATTCATCAACTACTTTATTTTCTTCAATTAATTCAGAATTAACCTCGTAACGATCAAAATCAGTTAATAGTCTTTTTTATCTTCAACGTAATTACCATTCCCCCAATAATAAAGTAGTTCATAAATATATTCTGTTAAGTCTTGTTCTTTATAGTGCTCAAGTTCGCTTTCTTTAAACAGGACGCGGTTTTCCGTTAATTGCTTTCTATTTAGGCTTTTATAAAAGACATCAAACACTTTTTGATTCACCAGGCAAAGTTATCAGTCAAATAGGCAGGTTTGCTAAGGCTTGCAATATTAGACTACTAGCTACGCCGCCCCCAGCATTAGTAGCTATTTGTTTAATTACATCCACTGCTCGGAATATCTTTGTACGATCCGGCTCATCTTTTTCTTTTTCTCTTTTTAGAAACTCTAATTCTTCTTCTAAAGAGATATGCTTTTCACTAGATAAATGTAGTTCACTCTTAAAAGAATCAACAACACGTGTTATTTTATCCAATTCAAAAGTTAACTGATTATTTGTCATAGACTGGGAAGAATCTTGCGTTCCTTGTTGAATCTGAGAATTACTAACACCACCGTTAAAAACATTGTTTATAGTCCAATGAAAATCTTTAGTATTTTCTTTTTCTAAATTAGAAAAACTCATTCCTGAACCCAATATTCCAGCTTTTTCTAACTCTAGAGCCCATTTCAAAATTTTATTTCTAACTTCATTAAGAATACTTTTAATAGCAGTAGTATTTATCCTTAATGAATATATCGTTTCACTATTTCCGGACAATAAATCAAAATCATATTGTTTAATTATTGAATTATCGAAATCACTAAAAGAAAAATGTACAAACTGGGGAGAATTTTCTACTGAATTCTCTAAATGACTAATTGAACTCCTTAAATATTTTTTCCCAAGATCATTTCTATCTACAATATCTTTATTTATATCAAGTAAGTTCCACTCACCATTAATTGATAATTGATAACCGATCTTTCCATCAAGAATTCTATAACTCGGTATCTTATCATTTCTTTTATAACCATTAAGCTCTTTTGAAATCCAACGCTCAGAATCTTCTAAATCTAATTTTTCAGCAACTAGAAAAGCTATTCTTAATAGAGTACTAACATCATTATCACTATAAATAGCTTTTTCCTGCAAATCCTTAACCAAACCAGACAAAGTAACCCCCCTAACTAATCAATTTACTTATAATAAATAAAATCATTATTCACTTATTTACTTTCATCAGATATTAAAAGTCGCTTTTTCTATTCTACCTAATTTCCATGACTTCGATGATAATACAATGTACATATGTATTCCGTTGGTTCTTTTTCTTTATAGTGCTTAAGTTCGCCTTCTTTGAACAACTTATTTGATTTTTTGAATAGGCCGGAATCCGCCATCAATTGCTTTCCTTTAGAAACTTAATCTTGTTACTACTCTTTTTAGGAATAACAATTGTCTCCTTCAGCTTATTCTCCGGCCACGTCTTCATTTATAAATTGTACGTATCTTAAGGTTTAGTTTTGAGTTTCTTTTTAATAAGAGAGGCACATAACTCATTTAATGGTTGTCCAATAGCTTCCCTATAATCAAATCCTAATAATTGCATAGTTTGAAGGGTTTTATAGTCTATGAGCTCGATAAAGTTTTCTAGGAGCTCGTCTTGCTTCTTCATTTTTTCTTCATACTCATCGCTCCAAAAAAGTTTTCTCCGGTGCTCGTCTACGGGGATGCTCCTATATAATTTTAGAAATCTTTTAAACGTCTCTTTAAGCATTTGGATATCCTCAGGCTGGATAACTATTTGCTCGTATAGATCTTTATATTGTCTAGCCACATTTTGTAAGTCAGATTTCTCTGATAAAAGAGTTTCAACTATATTGTCATATATTTCTTTTTGTTCGGTTAAAGTCTGTTCGTTTCTTGCTTGCTGTAATTCAGAAGTAGTCCATTCATAAGTATTTCTGTTTAAAATTTCGTTAAAAAGATTAGCAGCGTAAAGAGAATGAGTATTCATGTTATTTACCACCTTGATTTAAATTTAGTTCCCTAAATATATCGTCCTTTTAGGTGATTTTTTTATTAATTCTCTACTGCTGTAACCAATTTTGACGTAAAGGATGATCTTTAGACAGATGTGAATAAGGGTCACTAATTAGACCATGTTTGAATCGGCTTTTGTACAAAGTGTTGTCGAGACACGTTCGATAGTAAGCTATGTAGTTTTTAATTTCATCTTTTTTAGTATCCACTTCTTGTTTCACTAGCCTAATGACTTTTAAAGAAAGTCCTTTGGACTGGTATTCTTTTTCGAGCTTTTGAATTTTTTTATCTTCCGGTTCATTTGCTAAAGGATTTTTAATGATAGATAAATCATTGTTAACGTTCTTGTTAACAATAAGTTCTTTATTAATTTTAGTATTATTAGTTCTAGTATTATTAGTTGTCGAAATTGAACAGTTTAGAGTGTTGGAATTCGACACTCCAGAGTGTTCAATTTCAACACTCTGTGTATTCTCGGTATTTGAACTGCTATTCGCTTCATTATTGTCCTTAGAACCACTGTCATTATCAGAGTGTTTATTTTCAACACTCTTGTGTGCCGTGATAAATTCATTGATTTTTTCCGTGATGGTAAAATATCTTTTTTTGGGTAAGCCCATTTGTTTGGTTTCGATGAGCCCTAACTCCTTCAGCTTTTTTATCGCTTTGTCTTGCTTTGAACGTTTTAACGTTGTGTTTTCTTCCAGGTTTTCAATCGTCACAAAAAACCACTTAGCTTGGGCTGACTTTTCTTTATTATCGTCTACCAATTCCCCGCGTTTCGACCAATACTGAAAAAGAGAAACCAATTCCGAATAAATTGCAGCTGTTTCCAACCCAATTTGATGTGCTAATTTTTTGTTTACGACAATACTCCCGTCTGCTCTTAATAAATCGAGAATATTTAATGACATAATAAAAACCCCTTCTGCAATAAATTGTTGGAAGGAGTTCTCTCTACGACAAAGCTAATACCTAGCTAGGACCAAAAACAAAATCATATAATGAAAATTAAGTATACGAATCCCTTGCATGGGAAAGGGAATATGATACACTGATATTAACTTATATGTTTTTCATCTGTGCTAGATGATTTGGAGAGAAAACTCCTGAAAGCAATCGAGTTGCAGCTCGGTTGCTTTTTTCGTTTACTTACATATACCATACCTTTTTGAACCCCTATTTGCAATCGGATTTATTGGTAAATTTATCTATTCAATAGTCGTTGAAGCCAGCTTTTTGGAGGGGCTTCTTTTTTTTGTTCTGATTTATGTTTTTCTTGTACTTCGGGTTCGTATAATTGCTCTTTTGTGACATGTGTGCCGTCAATATAAGGTCTTTGTTCTTTTCTACCCTCTTCAAGATCTTCCTTTTCTGTTTCTAATTCCTTAGAAGCACCTGGATCATTTAACTTCTCTTCAATACGCTCTAATTTTTCCCAAAGCATATTTTCTCTTTGCTCAAAAGTTTCTTGCTGCTTCTCGATTAAGGCGTTTTGCTTTTGGATAATAGATTTAAGTTCATGAATTTCTTCTTGGAAAGATGAAAATTTCTCCCAGGTTTCACGATTCATTAGTCCTTGTTCGTCAGCATGAGGTTTATAAGACCCATTTTCTTCATTCATAATGTTTATAACACTATTTACAGCATCTTGTACTGTCATATTTGGTTGGTTTTTTAATTCTATAATACGTGAGAAAAGCTTCGCATCTTCTTCAGAAAATAAAATATGTCCTTGCTGATTTCTTCGAAAATGATGGCCGTTCTTTTCAATAAGTAGATAATATTTTCGAGCAGTACTTTCCTTTAGCCCTAATTTATCAGCTAAGTCTGTCATCCTATATTCTAAGCTCATAAAGTTTATAACTCCCTTATTATAATGTCTATATTCCTTGTAAACATTATAACAAAAGAAATGCAGTTCCAATCATGCTTTATAAAGATTATAATAGTAATTTCAACTACTATAATTAAAATTATTAAAGATGAAAATAGAGGCGGGGTTAATTTGTATAATAAAACACTGCATGCAAGAATTTTTTACTTTATTGTAGGCTTGGTTTTTATAGCTATATGGTTTATGAGAGGGTTTGAAGGTAGTATAAGCATAATATTTATTTCTATATTTTCAGCCGGAGGCATAACTATAACTCTTGATCATATTGTGCTAAGAAAAATTATATGGAAAAAGTGGCCAAATCTTTTGAAATTTTTAGTACCTATTCCTTATTTAGGCGGGGAATGGAAGGGAATTTTAAAATCTAGTTATGTGGATCCAGAAACTCAAGAAAAGGCCGGAATGATCGAAGCAAGAATTAAAATTACTCATGATTTTGATTCCATCCATGTTTTTCATGAAACGAACCAGTCATATAGCAGTAGCTATATGAGCGGCATAGTTGAACAAGGGCCTAACAGTTCTGAAAGTGAAAAATTTCTTTATTACTTGTTTGCTAACAATGCAGATAAAAATAGAGATAAAAATCCTCCGCATGAGGGGACAGTTAAACTTAGAATAAAAACAGAAGAAAATGGTGACCTAAAGTTAATGGGACACTATTGGACTAATAGAAAAACAATTGGTGAAATTTGTTTTTATAGAGAAACAACAAAAAGCTCTCGTTGATTAAGAGAGCTTTTTTTGAACAAACAAATAATCGTATGCTGCTTTTAAAAAATCATGTGTTTCTTCTAAACTGTATTTTCTACCAGAATGAAATAAATAAAGAAGCTCGGAAACCTCTCCCCAATGTTTACAGTTTTCTCTTTTTTCAGTATTGGCTAAAAGATATTCAAGAGCATTACTTACATCTTTGGATATTCTGTCATTATTAAAATAATTATTCGGGACATTAAAAACCAATGATTCAATTAAAAAGGAAGAAATGTTCTCAACATCATAATTTTCGTCCAGCATTTTATATTTTAGTCTTTTTAAAATACGAACAACCCTTTTATAACGTCTAGAGGTATTATTATTTTTTCTAACCCCATTTAAGTAATGTTGTTCAGGGAAATTAACAACTGATTCGTCACTTTGTTTGCCAAAAAATTTAGTCCCAGATATATAATTTTGTGAGCTATTGTATCTTCTATATTCTATACAAGGCACAACATCTGCATCTACTCTGTAAGAATTTGATTGAACTTTTATAGATTTGTCGCCAAAATCGACATTTCCACGACCAAAGGTATTTATAACTGCTTCTTCTACTTCTTGCCTATAAGTATGAAATGGATAATTACCGTCTGTATGGCCAAAAGTCTTAGCATTCGCTCCTTCAGGATATTTTGGATAAAAAACATCTGTTAATTTAACGGCTACATCTACATCGCTGTTAAGTCTAACGTTTGTGTTATTGTGATAGGAACCTTTTGGTATAATTTGAATATTTCTTGAGGATAACTTTGGTGAAGCATCAATTGCTTTTCTAATCATTTTAGTGGCATTTTCTGATTTTTGGTTCTCAGAATCACTAGATCTTTTAGACCAGTTTCTAAGAGTATTTTCTAATTTGTCCATGTCTTTACCCCCAATAATTTATTGATTTTCATAGTAACATAGTTTATCAATAAAAGAGATCGTATGTTCGCTTTTGTGTAATAAAAAAACAATTAACCTCTTTATTTTCACTTCCCCCAAGCATAATTTAGAGAAAAGTAAGGTGAATCTAAGTGGAAATCACTGCTATATTAACTTTCATTTTTATACTTCCAGGATTTATATCTTATTTGGTAGTTAAACATCATACTATAAGTTTCGGTGAAAAAGCAGATGCTTTTGAAAAAACTTTAATATCGTTATTATTTGATGTTCCAATATTTTTGACGACCATATTAATATCAAGTCAATTGGGATGGGATAAAGGCCTTCCTGAAACTCAAGATATATATTCTGCTTTCAACATAATTGATGATTTAATTAAAATAGCTATAACAGCTCTTTTTTTCTCCATTGCCTATGGATACATGTTTTTATTATTTATCTGGTTTATTGGAAAACTTCCTAACCCAGTTAAATTATTTTTAGATCTAATTTTAAAATGTGAATTAATAAGAAATTGCGTAAACGGAATTCGGGACTTTTGGAGAAAGTATATCAATAATAGTAATTCTAAATTTTTTAGCAGTGTTTGGCATGAAGAATTTGTGCAGCCAAATGATATACTCCCTGTAAGTATTTGTAATATGGAAGGTGATGTAATTTCGGAAGGTTTTTTAAAAAAGACCTCACTCTCTGGGAAAATGGAGGACTTAGAGATAAAAGTGGTTGGAGAGAAAATGTTTCGGGAGGCTCAACGACAAGATAAGTTTAAAGAAATTGATTTTACTTATCTCCACCCCACAAGTAATTTAAAAATCATTGTTTACAAAGTATCATAGTTTAATTCTCTACTAACTATGATATCAAAGGAGGTGAGATAGATGGCCAAAGATAAAGAAAATCGTTCCAATAACAAACAAGGCAGAGATGAACTAATTGAAAAAAGGCACGGGACCAAAGATAAAAATGATGATTATTTGGAGACACTTAGGGTCGAATTAGAAAGAGGAAGAGAGAAAGAGAAAGAGGAGGAGCATAAAGAGAACGACTCTTAATGTTATTTTATGACTCAGTCGAAGTGTACAAATATTGCTTAAAAGAGTTTAATGACTTTAATTCCTTATAAGTTACATGGACCATTCCCCCTGCTGAACGACAGGCAGGGGGAATGGTCTAATTCGTGTATACGGCTGCATGGCTTATACGGTGCGGGCTTCCGATAATGTGCACTATGTATAGTATTTATGCATTTAGTAATTGGCTAAAATGTGCTACTATAATGGGGAGAGAAGATATCTGCATTCAAGTACCATAAGAAAACCCCACGTGCCGCTAACACGTGGGGTTTTTTCATTATTGGATTTAGTCACCCTAATCATCCTTATGACGATTATAAAACCAATAAAGAAAGACGTTTCCTGTTATCATCACGACAAGAGGAAACACAAGTTCTGAGAAGATATACTGCAATCCAAGCACCCCCCTTCAAGTGAAAAGTCCACTCGGGGATTACCGGGTGACTGCATGTATTCTAACACGTAAAGACGTCCAGAGATTTCTGAACGTTATCGTGGATCAGAAATAGGATTCTTCTTCCGATAAGCGCAATTATGTTGAACATGAGTTGCTTGTAAACGCTGAAATCAGGTATGTTCGTTCGATTATGTTCTTTTTAAAAGTACTTTAACCAATGGTGGCCTTCTGGGAATTGCTTATTTAACGATGCTTCCAGCCACTGTTTCTCTTGTTTGTCTAAACGAGGTAAAACATTTATCAAATCTTGAAGGTCTTGCTCTCGAATCTTTGAAGATCCTCCTTTATAAAGGAGTTGGATTTCTGGTTTGATATAAGGAATACCGTTCGTTGTTTGTCGAAAGACCTTGGTTTTTTCTAACCGAATAGATGGTTCTCTTCTATACATCCAATCTTCTGCTGCGTTATCCATAAGCATCACTTGAAAGGCCCATGGTGAACGTTCCCTCTTACTAACCCAAACATCATTAATGGATGTTAAATGCTCCCCTTCATGCCAGTGTTTCAGTACTCCCTGCTGCGCTTTATATAATACCCAATCTTCTTTTAAGTAATGGTATAACATTTGTTGATCTTTTCTATATATAGCCACGTCTATATCAGCATGTTCTCGGGTTTGATGACCTACATGGATATCAAGCGCCCAGCCGCCTGCCATAAACCAATGTATGGGAATTTTAGAGAATAGGGTATGTAATTCCTCGATGGTTAACGGATGCCAATTATGAAGATCATTTCTCATCTTCATCCCTCCTAGTGGCCGTCACGTTTACGCTTGGCATAAATAGTCGAACGGGGAACGCCCGTCACTTTCACAATATCATTCACGCTCATCTTATTGGTGGCACGGTTTTCGAATAGTTGGAGGGCTTGCTGAACGGCCTTCTCCGTTTGGCCCGGACGGCCCATATGCTTCCCCTGGGCTTTGGCCCGTTCTCTTCCTTCCGAAGTACGTTCTCGGATAAGATCTGCCTCAAATTGGGCAAAGCTCCCCAACACATTGAATAACAGTGTCTGCATGCTGTTAGTGTCCTCTCCAGCGTGAAATTCCATATTATCTTTCAGAAACAAGACGGAAATGTCTTCGGCTGCCAGTTCATGCACGATGTTGTTGAGATCGATAATTGAACGGGCCAGACGATCAATCTTCGTCACCACCAGGGTATCGCCCGGACGGGCATAACGAATGGCTTCTTGTAATTGTTCTCGCTCAGTGGTTGTTGTTCCTGTCCCTTTCTCGGTAAAGATCCGATGGCAGCCGGCTTCTTCCAACAGCTGCTGCTGGGAGCTGAAATCCTGATGAAAGGTCGAAACGCGTGCGTAACCAATACGCTGGGTCATGGGTGTCCCTCCAAAGTGTCTAAAAGTCTGCAATCTATTGTACTTCTCATTATAGACGAACTTTTAGATGGAAAACACCCCGTTTTTGACGATAAAAACAGGGTGTTGAGGGCACTGTCCAGAAGTTAAAATTTTTAGACAAAAAAAGATCATTTTTTGTTTAAGTAACTTGAAATAAAAACCATAAATAGATACATTTGTAAAAAGTAACATTCAAACAAAGTGCCTATAATCATGTTAAGGAGGTGAGATTTTGAATGATTTTTTGCGTTTCATAGTTCGACTTGGTGCAAGAACAACTCAATCGGTTTTTCAAAACAAAGTGAATATTTTGAGTTGGTTAAAGACAGGGACGTCACCTGACTGGATTATAGAAAAGATCAAAGATATTTAGATCTAAAGTTAAACTTTCAATGAAAAAGATAGAAAGCTTCCGGCCTAACATACCGGAAGCTTTCTATCTTTTTTTAATCATATTTTCTTAGATATCTTTAGATTTCATTTTTCTTAGTTCTTTATTTTGTTTTTCGGAAAATTTATTTCTCCCACTCACCCATTCAGCCATTAAAATAATAAAACCAATGGTAACAAACAAAAGGTAATAGAGTGAATCAGATGTATTGCTAAAAATATCAAAATGTAAGGCGATATATATAGTTGCAATTATATATATAAAAGGGATTATTCCACCTAGATAAGGGTTTTTAAAGCTTGAAAGTAAAAATTGTAATCCAATAATTCCTAGTCCTATTGCTATCCATAAAAGTCTCATTGTGTATCACTATCTTCCTCTCTAAATTTATTAATTAATAGTTTAGCATCATCAAGCGACAATCGATCTTCTACTGACAACTTTTTAATGAGAGCAACTAAACCTTCTTCTTCATATTTAGCAGAATTTATTTTTTCGATAACATTATTTAACCTAACTCGAACAGTTGGATAAGAGACTTCATATTCTTGAGCTATTTTTTTTAATGAGCCAGAAGACACAACAAATCTTCTTATAAATTCTAAATCTTCATTATCTAAATTTTTCAACCAAACTATTTGCCTACTTGAAAACATAACAATCTCCTAATCTTTATTAAATTGTAATATTAATTGTATTTTTATGAAAATATTGGTAACATTTCCTGTAGAAAATTCAAACAATTATGCTCCAACATAATCATTTGAATTTTCGACAAAAATATTTAGGGAGTTGAAAACATGATAGCAGTTTTGAGAGCAGCAGCAACAGCAGGTAAAGCAGTTTACAATTTCGTGAAAAACAACATTGGACGTGTACGTCGTTGGGTCGCGGACGGATTAGCGGTAGACGCTATCATTCAACGCATTAAAGAAATCGTTGGTGCGGACTAAGTAGTTCTCTAAAGGATACTTTGAAGATCAAAGGCGGTATTAGGTTACTGTCTTTGATTTTTCTATTTTACAATTAAATGTTAACATATAATTTAACATTTTCAAACATTTATTGAATAAAATTAAAGGTAAGGTTATAAATGACAAACACACAACCACAAAAATTGTCTTTTAAAGCCATGAAAGTATGGAGAATAGAAAGTTTCGTCACTTATTCTATACTTATATGCCTATTGAGCGTTTTTCTATTTTTAATAAATCAATTTAACTGGGCTGAATGGTTAACGAAAGCAACGATAGTTACATTAATAATTATATTTTTATTTGCAGTTTACGAAATTTTATTAGTGCCTGGTTTTAGATATAAAAGGTGGCGATACATAATTTCTAAAGATTTTATCGAATTAAGAAAAGGTAATCTTTTTTGGAAAAATACTTGGATAATTCCATCTCAGAAAATACAATACGTTTCTATTGATCAAGGCCTGATTGCTCGAAAATATAAAGTATCAAATATAAAAATTGGAACTTTATCTTCTATACATGAGTTACCTACACTGGAAGAAGATACGGCTGAAGAATTAAGAAAAAAGATAGTGCATATTTCGAATTCGAATGCCTAATAAAATATTAAGGAGCGACCTTAATGTTGAAACATGAAAGATTACACGTAGCATGGATAATTATTCTGCTTGGTAAAAATATAAAAGAAATTATTACCTTGGTTTTAGGTAGTGCTGTTTTAATTCAATGGTTGTCATTTGAGGGCGCAAAATTCACGGTGTATATTGCAATAGGAGTTTATATGTTTTTCTTGTTAATCCACACTTTCTTGAGTTGGTTTAACTTTAAATATACTGTTAATGAAGAAGGAATTTCTGCTGTCGAAGGAGGAATAAAAAAGACTAAAAAGTTTATTTCTTTTTCTAAAATTCAAGGCGTACATATTCACATAAACGCTATAAATAGGTTTTTTAATTTAGCAGCCATTTCTATAGATTCGTCTAGTCATAATGAAAATTCCAATTTGATTCTGCCCGCGATTTCAAAAAAACATGCAAAAGAATTGGAAAATTACATCCATAGTAAATCAGAAATTGAAAATAACAATGTGAATACATACACAAATACACACCTGGAAAAAAAGCAAAAACATAACATGTCTACCAAAGAAATACTTTTAATTTCCATCTTTTCTATTGAATTTATAATGGTAATTCCCTTTGTGTTTTTGATCTATAATTATGGAAGTAAAATTCCTTTAGTCGATAAATATATCGAGTCATTAATAACAATAATACCAAATAGCAATTTAGGATTTTCGATAACCGTTGCAGCGGTTGTCTTATTCTCATTAATCTATGGGCTAATTACGAGCATCTTAAAATATGGAAATTACGAAACAATTTTTGACAAAAAGAGCATATACATAAAGCGCGGTCTTTGGGAAAAAAACGAATATGGAATAGATAAGAAGAATATAAGTGGTCTAAAATTCACATCTAGTATTGTAACCAGGTTTACGAAGTATGGTAATTTAAAAGTTTTATGTACTGAAGATAAATCTAGTTCTGATACAGATATCAAAAAAGTATATACTATACTTCCCATTATAAGCTTTAATGAAGTCAACTTATTTACAAAGTTAGTTAACCCTAAATATTTGTTTTTAAGAGAAAAAGACAGATTGCCTATTCAATCACTAATATTGAAACTACTAAAAGCCACAGCTTTATTTTCAATATTATGTTGGGCTAATTCGATTTCTTATCAAATTGGCTTTTTTAAAATGCTAATAGTTCTGTTACTAATGTTAAGTTTTCAGGTCTTAAAATTCAGTGCTACAGCTTATAATATTCAAAACTCTTTTACACAAATTCATACTGGTTCATTAGCAAAATTTATATTCATTATTGAGCAAACAAACATTCATGGAATGTTTTTATCTCAAAATATTATTCAAAAATTGTTTAAAGTAGCTACAGTTAAAATCTCACTTCAATCTCGTAGAGATAAAAAAATAGCGTTAAAGGACATAAAAATTCAAGACGCAGAAAAATATTATGCATGGTATAAAGAAAGATTAATCAAATGACTCCCCAAAAAAATTTAAATCCTATTAAATTACTAACTACTTACATTAAGGAGGAGTGGAATGAGCTCTGGCATAGAAATTACAAATCTAAAAAAAATGATAAAAAATAAAGAGATAGTAAAAGGATTAAACTTCACAGTCAATCCTGGAGAAGTTTTCGGTTTTATTGGTCCCAACGGCGCCGGTAAAACCACTACCATTAGAATGATGGTTGGTTTAATAAGAATCTCTGAAGGCGATGTAAAAATAAACGGCAACAGCATTAAGACAAACAAAAAAGAAGCATTGAATTCAGTTGGAGCTATAGTAGAAAATCCAGAAATGTATCCTTATATGACTGGTTACCAAAATTTAAAATATTTTGGTCAGTTGAGTGGTGTGAAATCTGAGACAAAAATAAAAAACATTCTAAACCTTGTGGGATTGAACGAAAGTTCAAAAAATAAAGTTTCTACTTATTCTTTAGGAATGAGACAAAGATTAGGTATTGCGCAAGCTTTGATACATGACCCTAAAGTGCTCATTTTAGATGAGCCTACCAATGGATTAGATCCGAATGGAATATTCGAAATGAGAAAATATATTAGGAAAATTGCTTTTGAGCAAAATATTGCAGTAATTGTTTCCAGTCATTTAATCAATGAAATCGAACTTATGTGTGATCAAATAGGCATCATTAAGCAAGGAAAAATGATTGACCTAGCGGAAGCTAATTATATCAATGAAGAACAAGAATTTGTTTTCAAAGTAGAACCCTACAATAAAGCGATTGAACTCTTAAAACAAAATGAGGCCAATTTTCATTTCGAAGCTAATGAAGAAAAAATAATATTATACTGTCCAGAAGAAGAAATACCTAAAGTTGTAGACTTTTTTGTAACTAATGAAATTAAAGTTTTTAGGATTGAAGAAAAAATAGAGCGATTAGAAGAAAAATTTATGGAATTAACACAAACAACAAAAGGTGATTAAAATATGTTGGGTTTGGTAAAAAATGAAATAAAGAAAGAATTTGTAAAAAAGACGAATTATATTATTCTAGTAGCAATTATATTAGCATCTTTTTTGTATGTCCTGGCTCCCATTTTGTTTGTAGGGGAGGCAAGCAACACTTATTCCTCCGGAGAAGGTTGGAAAAAAGATACTCAAGAGTCTATCGTCGAAAGAGAAAATGAGAATGCATCTATACAAAATAGCTCGAATAATGAAGAATTGTCGTTTAATGATTCAGTTACTGTAGAGGCCAATAATGCAACAATCGAGAAGTTAAACTATCACTTAGAAAACGATATCCCGCCTGCTGACAGCTTTAATTTATTTGATAATTTAGCGCAGTTGTCAAATTTCACTATAATTTTAAGTGTCCTAGCGATTTTTTTAGCTAGTAGTATTGTTTCTAAAGAATTTAATATAGGTACGATCAAACTATTATTAATTCGCCCATATAGTCGCAATCAAATATTAGGAGCAAAATATATCGCTATGCTTGTAATCATTACTTTATTTTTAGCGACATTAATATTGTCTACTTCTATTTTCAGTATGTTTTTTGCTTCAATTAATCCGACTATTAATTATGTCTTAGAGAGTAATTCAGGATATACAGATGTTAACTTTATTTCATACTTATCAAAAATGATTATTGGAGATTTATTTTATCTGTTTATAGTAGCTACTGTGGCCTTTGCGATTTCTACTATTACAAACTCTTCTAAAGCAGCGCTTAGTTTAAGTTTGTTATTGGTTTTAATGGGTTCTTCTATCGTAAATACAGTAGCAGCTAGAACTGAAACAGGTGCTAAATATCTTCTAATGTCTAATTGGGATCTAAATAACTATCTCGTAGGAAATAGCCCTCCAATCTCTGGGTTAAATTATTCTTTTTCAGCGTTCGTTAGTATTCTTTACTTAATAATTATTGTATTCTTTACTTTTTATGTATTTAACAAAAAAGATGTAACAGTCTAGATGAATTTTCCGCTAATCCAGTTTTGTCATCACTAGTTTTTCAAAAGTCTTTACTTGGGAAGATCCACTATGTATAAAAACTTATGGAAAATATATAAATCCCAATATCATCGCACTTTTTTATGGACATGGGGGGGGTTTCTTTTAATTTTAGTTTCTTCTTATTTTGTCGCATCTTTATTAACAATAGATTACAAAAATTTTATTGAAGATCTTGGCAGTGATCAAGTAGATAAAACAAATGAAGGAACACCTAGTTATGTTTGGCATATCTTTTTGAATAATATTATGGTCCCTTTACAAATGATACTATTAGCATTAGTTCCGATTCCGTTTCTTTTCTATATTGTATTGCTTTATAACGCTGTAATATATGGTTTTATAATTTTTATTTTTCAAGATTTGGAAGAGAATTTTTTTAGATTATTTCTATCAGAAGTCCTTTTTCATGGAGTGATAGAAATATCTGCATTTATCTTAATGTCATGCTTAATATTTCACTTTCAATTATCAATTATAAAAAAAATAATTGTTAAAAATCGCGAAAAGAAAAAACAAAATGTGAGTTCAATACTATTAGCAAAACATTTATTAATATTTTTATTTTTCATCATCCTCCCACTAATTGCCTTGGCAGCAATTGGTGAGGGAATCAGTCAGTAAATTTGCATTTTAAAATGAATTCGCTAAAAATATATGCTTACATACATTATATGTTGTACTACTGAGTAATTGATGTTAATCATTAGCCGATAATGTGCATTATGGTAACTAGATCATGGCTGAAAGCCCGATAAATCAGGGTTTGGCCAAAAGCGCATGAAAAGCGCCATGCAATTTTCATACGGCCCTGCCAGGCCGGGCGGTTCCGGGGCCGTGTCCGGCCCGCACGGACACCCCACTGCATAAACCCCTGGCTCCGAATAACCGGTGCAGTGGGTATTTTTCGAGAAGAACATCGTTACGGTAGATGAAATTATAATCGTCCATCCTTTGTTTTAAAGGATGGACTTTTTATGAAAAACATTAAATAGGATGTTTTTCATAAAAAAATAGACGTAAAAATATGTTTTTAAAATTTATTACGTTTTATAGTTGACGTAATAAATTTTAAATGATACGTTATTAATAGCAAATGAGACATAAAAAATCTGAATGGAGTGATTATCAATGCAAGCACACAATGTTAAAAGCATGAGCTTAGGTAGCCCCACAAATACAATTCAAATTCCAGCCCTCAAATATAGGAGTGGCCAAAGGATATGGTACGCTGCCACGATTCCTTACCAAACCTTAGGAAAATTCATCCAAACCTCTGCAGTTAAGAAAAAAAATCAACAAATCATTCAAAAAGATATTAAAAACAGATTTTTAGATAAAAACCATAAAGAAGGCATCAAAAATTATATTAAAGAAGAAAAGGAATTCACCCTGCCTCCTATTACCCTTGTTTCCTATGAAAAGCTAGACTTTAGACCTTATCAATTTGAAGGCCAACAAGTCAACGAACAAGAAATTTTGGAAGGTGGCGGGTCAGTCGCCGGAATAATTGTACTTCCCATCGACTACGAGTTTGAATGTTTAGACGGCAATCACCGAACCGCAGCTATTAGAGATTTAGCTAATGAATCTGCTGATAACATTGCCGAAAGTAGCATGCTTTTAAACATCGTTCATGAAGATAGACCGAAAAAAATTAGACAAGATTTCGTAGATGTAAACAAAAATGCTAAACAAACAACTTCCTCAATCAATACTTTGTTTAATACGAGAGATCCTATTTCAAGTATAGTCGTAGATTTAACCGAAGAGATCGAATATCTAAATAATACGACAGAGCGTTTGTCGACTAATGTAAGCAAACTTTCAAAAGATATTTACACGATTAATAACCTTAAAAATGCAGTAATCGAAATGGCAGGGTTTAATTCTCAAGCCAGCAGTACCCAGAAGGTTAAGGATTTCTTTAGTGACGAAGATCATTCGAAACTTATTAAAGAGCATGGCAAAATGTTTTTTGAAAAATTAAAAGTGAATGCAGCTATAGCTGAAGCTCTTAGAAACCCGGAAAAAACCCCGGAAATTAGAAATCAATATGTCATAACCACAGGTACAGGAATGGTCATTGCCTCTAGAATCGCAGGGTATATCTTCAGTCATTATGATCATTCCTCCGAGCAAGAACGGGAACTGGACCGTTTATTTTCCTACGATTGGTCTAGAGCGAATAAACTATTCTGGGGAAGAGTGATATCCAATGATAAAATTCTTAACTCCAGGGAATCTATTGCTTCTACAGTCGCTAACTTAAAACACGACTTCGGTTACGAATTAGAAGAAAATGAGTACAAATATCTCAATAATAATTACTAAAACAATTATGAAAGGATGATACAAATGCCTGTCTTATTTGTAACTTATGATTTGAATTCACCAGGGCAAAATTATGAAAATCTCATAAAAGTTATCGAGAATAACAGCATAACTTACTTCACCCGATGGAAGTCCAGCTTTTTAGTAAAAAGTCGCCTTACTCCTGAAGAATTTACAGATGAGGTAATACCTTATCTAGATAAAAACGATAACTTTATAGTTATTGAGGTGAAAAACAATAAACAGGGTTGGCTTTCTAATGACGATTGGGACGCCATTAACAACCACATCTTTAATTAGTAGAGCGATTAGGGGTTCATTCTTATCAATAAAAATATGCCTGGAGGAATATATTCCTCCAGGCATATTTTTATTAAATTTCCATTCCCCGGTCCCGATGCTTTCGCTTTTGAACTCCTAGCGATGTCGTTTCTTCTTTCATCACGTCAGGTACTCGATACCCGGTATCTTCTTTTGTTTCTTTGTGGGCTTCCCGTTTCATTTTTGGCAGTCGTTCTTCCCATTCCTTCGTCACCTGACCGCCAGCCTGATCTTTCTCCTGCACCCAAGATTTCATCTTCCCGTACATTTTTCCAAGGAACTCCCGGACATACTCATAGTTCTCCCATTGCAAACCTGCTTCTTTCATATGCTCTTTGGCACTTCTCATCATACCTTCATATTTGGCTTTCCATTCTTCTTTTTTCGTTCGCTCTTCCTCTCGTTCTCCATGCAGTCGTTTCGATATTTCTTTTTGTTTCTGCAGCTCCGTTTTCAGTTGAGCATTTTCTTTTCGGTACGGCTCGACTTGCTGTTGCATTTGAACACCATGATGGGCCGCCTGCTTGAATCGTTCAAAGTCTTCAAGTGGCATTTCAACCGTATCTTTGAAAAACTTCTTTTTTGGTTCAGCTCGCTCAACAATCTCCTCGATATTCTCTAATTTACCGTTCTGTTCATCCGCTTTCCGGATCATCGCTTGTTTCTGCTGCAGCTCCTCTTCAGCTTCCTGTACTTGTTCTTTCAACTTTTCCAAATTCCCCGTCTGGAATTTGGCTTCATTCATTTTTTCTACAGCTGCGTTCAGTTGGCCATTCATCTTTTCCAGTTGCTTTTCCGTTTGGTTCAACTGCTTTTGAGCCCGGTCTTGCTTCTTTAAGGTGCTTTCAAACTTGCTGTCGGCACTCGCTGCTCGTTTCTCGGCCGTCAGAGCCTTGAAACGGCGTTCCTCGATGTGTTTCTTATCGCTAGACACCCCACGTTCCAAATCAAATCCCTGGGCCTTCACAAAGCCTGCATAGTCATCCTGTAACTCCACTAACTGTTTCGGCTTACCAAAGAAGTCTTTGGCTGCCAATCGACCATCATCGGTGAGAGGAACAAGCCCTACGTGCATGTGGGGTGTTTTTTCATCTTTGTGAACCATCGCATACGCAATGTTTTCTTTGCCGTATCGTTCCTGAAAAAACGTTAAAGAATCCTCAAAGAACTGTTTCTCTTCTTCCAGTGTTAGTCCATTAAAAAATTCTTCGTCCGAAGACACTAAAAAGCTCGCGATCCGGACTGCATCTTTTCGTACTTTCGTTTTTACTGTCCGGCCTTCCTCAATTCGTGCTTCCACCTGTTTGTTATAATCGATGGGTCCATCATGAAGTAAATCATAATTTTCCGATGATCGAACTTCATCAATATCCATATTTGTTTGGCTTTCCCGTTCTCGTTGATTATGTATCTGGATGCCTTTGAGGTCTTTCTGTTTGAACTTTTGCATTCGGAGAACTACGTAACTCATGGCCTGGAGCACCACCTTAAAAGTAAGATCACAACCACGAAGCGTAGCACACTACACTTTGCAAGCAAAGTTTCGGTGCTCTGCGAGGCCGGCTGGCTCTGCCAGGTGCTTCTCCGAAGCACAACAACCACCCCATTCCGAACGTCCCTGAGGTTCATCCGGCCAACGACAGCCCGTTGGATCGCTTCAGTCTCCGACGGTTCTGTCGAGGACGAAGCCAAAAGGGAGAAGAGTGTTTTCCCTTTTGGCTTCGTCCTCGACAGCCTGGAAACCATTTTTAGTTCGTCAATTCTTAATCCTCCATTGGCTTCGCCAAAGTCCGGTTACATTGACGAACTAAAAATCTAAAGAGAAATAAATTACTACTCTTCTTCCTCACTAAAATAATTCTCCCAATCCTCATCATCCAACTTATTAGAATTCGTACCTCTTTGAATATTGTAGATTCTGTCTCTTTCAGTCTCTATCAAATCAGTATTTGTCCTCGTTTGTTCAATAAGATAATCCTTAACGGATCGACCTTCATTCGTAACTTCTTCATCTCTTATCAAATCTTTTTTTGCAAATCTTTGACCTTCCGTTCTATTTCTATGAATATCACTATTCATATCACGGTGTACTTCCTGTCTCCACGTAATTACTACCTTCATAAGATATTCCTCAGGTCCTATTAAGAACTTTTTCACTACCAATCTTTTAGGAAGTAATAACAATGGTTTCATTCTTCCAGCATCCTCGTCCCAAACCTCTGGCACAAACTGAGTTTCACGTTGCCACTGGTGGTCAATACTATTCCAAAAAGCATAATGAAATTCGTTATTTCTAGGAATATTATTTAAATCAGATTGTCTAATAGTAAATT
>NZ_JAWXCX010000003.1 GCF_033845285.1 Marinococcus sp. PL1-022
ACTATATATATCAGTTCTGTGATCGGTTTTTTTTAATGATATAAGTTGCTCTGGAGAACAGTAAAAATCTGTGCCAATCCCTGAATGAGTTCTAGTTATTCTATGGCCCCTTTCACTTAAAGGGTTCACACATAAACCAAGATCACCTAATACTAAATCTGTATCAGAATTTAAAAGCACATTCCCAGGCTTCAAGTCTCTGTGATAATATCCTTCACTATGAAGATATTCTAGACCTTCTAAAATGTTACCATAGATCACTTTAAGTCTAGCGTAATCTTTAGAAAGTTTACTTTGAACATAAGTTAAACTGGTGTTATACATTCTCATGGTATAAAAATAAGGAGCACCCTTAAGTCTAAACCCCTCGCAATTTACTATTCTTGGATGATCTAATGTTCTAAGATATCTTACCTCTCTTTTAAATCTTTCAATAGATTCTTCATCTAATTTTTTTAATTCTTTTATAACGAATTTTTCTTTCTGCTCTTCTTCATTTACTACCTTAATAGCTTTGAATACATCACCAAAACCGCTTTCTTCACTGAGTTTCTCCCCTTTTTTCCAAATTATCATAGCTAATCCCCCTCTTCATCTCTGTTAAAGATTAATCTAAAAATATAGTAAATGAAATTTAAAAATATTATTACTTCATTAATTATAATGTTGTGCTATTAGATATGCATGGATTAAAAAATTTAAAACAAAACAAGCTTATCTATTAAATTTTGTTAATGAGAAGGCGTGCCATTAATTGTATTGTAAGCTTTCTTATTTCTCTAGCATGCTTTAGAGATGAAACCTTACTTTTAAGTCTCTCTTTTACATTTTGATTTTGAATTTCTTGCTGATCTATTTGACTAAACTTTAAAATTTCTTCATTGTAAACCTCCTCTATAATATTCATTTTTGCTTCATTATCTAATTTTTCAAATTCAATAAAGTGATCAAAACGGGAAAAAATTGGTGCTCCAAGATTTTTTTCTATTTCTTGTTTACTTTGATAATTTGATGTGCAAAAAATAATCGTGTTTTCTAAATTTACTTCATAAAATTTATCTACGTAAACTCCTTCATCAAACAATTGATAAAAGGCACTATAGAACATAGAATGAGCTTTATCAAACTCATCTAGTAAAATAATATTAGTTTCTCTATCTAATAAATCTTTAGCAAAAGATGTACTTTTATCCCCAAATATATAATTCATAAAACTCTCATTATGGAACATGGAAAGCTGTTTTCTAAATAATTTGTATTCGGGGTTAATTATTATATTTACTAATTTTGCAGTTTCAGTTTTCCCAACACTAGTTGGTCCATATAACATAACCACCGTTGGTTTGTGCTTACCTGAATTAGTCAAACTATATAAAGAGGTTAAAATTTGATTTTTGACCTCTTTTTGACCGTGAATGGTTTTTTCGAAATTGTTTTTGATTGCTTTTAAATGTTCTAGGTTAAGATTAGTATATTGATGATTCTCTTCTTCGACCTCTATATAGTCAGCATGAGAATTTTGAAGTTGTTGTTTAATTTTTAATGGAGGATTATGCAATAACACCTCTCCATATCCAAACCTTTTAGCAAATGAGGAACTATAAAATAAAAAACCCTCTATAAAAAAATCAGCAACACCAGAATATTCGTCAGAATGGATAACAAGGATGTCAGGATACATAGGCTCTACGCTATCGTTTCCTCCTGGATCTATAAATCGCACCATATCCGTCAATGTCATTACGCCGTCTAAAGGGACCCTTTTATCAAATTCTTTTCTTGGACCATTGAAAATTGTATATTTCAATTGGGGTGCTCCTCTATGCCTGCCAAAATAACATCATATACTTTTAAAGTTTTATCAGATTTATTTTCAGTTTCTACTTCTTCATCCTCTAAAAAATCAGTGATATTAAGATCATTAGTATTCTTTTCAATACTCAT
Source organism: Marinococcus sp. PL1-022 (assembly GCF_033845285.1). Classification (NCBI taxonomy): domain Bacteria; kingdom Bacillati; phylum Bacillota; class Bacilli; order Caryophanales; family Bacillaceae; genus Marinococcus; species Marinococcus sp. PL1-022. The sequence goes on from NZ_JAWXCX010000003.1 coordinate 1,945, forward strand.
TTCATTTTCAATATCTAAATCAGTTTCATTTGCTTTTCCTACTTCAACTGCGTAATAATCAAGCCTCATCTTCGGTAAATCCATTAAACTATAAGCATTTTTAAAAGTATTAATATTGAATCTTAAGATCACTTCTTGTGACTTCCCGTCTTCTGGGTATGCTAAAAGCTCATAATAGCCCTTCGCACTTTCAAGTATTTCATCAAAATTGCGAATATCATAATCTTTCATATCTTCCATGATTGGAGAATCTTCTTTGATAATTTTCATGTAGGGAGTATACATTTTAATAAAAGCAAAAGAATTCTTAATAGGATGCAGGTAAAAACTTTCAAATTTATGTATTTTATTACTCTCGATTAATTTGCCACTAATGGCATAAAAATCAGCCAAAATAGTATTAGAAATGGTTTTTGTTACAAGTGACTCCTTAGAATTAGAAGCTTCTCCACCTACTTTTGTGCTAAAAGCAGCTTTGATAGCCGTAAAAAAACTAGTTCCTGCCCCTATTTCAGCTGAAGCTTTAGCATGGCTACCAAATTGGACTGCGCCATTTTCTTCGTCAATAGAAAGTAGTTCTCCTCCATATTCTATTTGTAAAATATCCGTAGCTGAACCTTCGTCGAAACATATTACTTTCTGCATCTTCATTCCCCTTAATCAATTTATATTTTACTAAAACGTTGGTATGGTCTACATAAACATGTTGGAAGTCGACAGTTAGCATAAAAGGATGGGCTAGCTTTTTAATTATAAATAATTCAATTTATTTATATATTTATCCTAACAAGGTAATCAAAGCTTAAAATTCATTTTCTTTATCAATTTAAAATTTTCTATAAGATCTAGTGAAGTTATCGGCATATTTGTTTTATTTACATAAATATTATCGAAGTTTGTCAATTTTACACTTGAAAGTTCTAAATTTTCATCGGTTGTTATCCGAAATTCTAAAGAATAATGTACAGGAAAAATTAGTACTTGTTCTAAGACACCATCTAGCATAATGCCGTTTCTTTTAATTTCTTCTGAATCATATTTAAAAGCATTAATTAATGAAAATTTATCAGGAGTTTCAATATCATAAGAAAAATTCATTTTAACTTCGATAGAAATTTCTGCATGTAATACATCAGAAAACTCTTCAATTTTAACTAAATTAATTTCGGCTCCTTTTGGAACTTTTGTTTTATCCAAACTTATATTCTTTACATTGCCTTCTACGATTTCTTTTTCTACATAGTTTCGAAGACCAATGAAGTCGTGTTCACTAACATACTCTATAATATTTATTTGTACCATATCACCTTGAAATGTTTGCATTATCTGTTCATAGTATCTTTCTCTACGGTTTAAAAAGTCATTCCAATTATCTAATGAGGAATGCAATTTAATATTAGAATTTTCTTCAAAGAAATTTCTAAAATCAGCATCTGTAGATATAATATGTACTATTTCTTTTTCATTAATAGCAAAATCAGCTATAGCATATAAGATAAAAGCATCTCTAAACTCATTACGTTTATTTGTAGAAAAAGGAGGGGCTATCTCAAAGAAAGATTTAAATACAGAAGCGGGTCTAACGTCATCAACATACAAAGTTCGGGCTGATAAGTCATTTAAAAGATCATGAAAAGATTTTTTATAATGTTCAATTAGTTCTTTTTTATTTTTCTCTAATTTTAATTCTATATCATTCCATCCATCTACTTGCTCTTCTGTTTCATTCAATATTTTATTGGATCTAACTATTTTATTTGTTAAATGATTCTCCTCGATCCAATCATTAATTTTCTTTTCGACTTCTTGCTTATGTATATCTGTAGTTAGAAATTTAATATCGTGTTTACGTAAATCATTTAAAACATTTTGAAAAAATCTACTTTTAAATTTAAAGTTTAATCCCCGAAAAATATTTGTATCCATAAAAATATAAATACGAAATCCCTACTTTCATATTATTAATAAAATTACAATATTATTCTATTTGTAGATAAACATTGATTTATTTTTCTAATTCGTAAAGCTTTTAACGTTCACTTTCAATCCAGCATGCTCTCCATAGTTTCTTCTTCGAAGGAGATAGCGCTCTGTTGTCCTTATCGACGCATGCCCCAACATATCCCGGACCGATGCAAGGTCAGCTCCATGCTCTAACATATAATACGTCGTATAATGACGGCACGTGTGCGGTGTAATAGGGTCTCTACGATGCTGTACAAATGGAAATGGCGCTGAGACCATGAGTTTGCTGAAACGATCCCCTAAGTAGTTTACATGATAATGTCCCCCATTTTTCTTTGGAAAGAACGCAGAGTCCCCTGTAAAAGTCTCTGTGACCATTTTCCGCTCCACCCGGAAGTTCTGGAGTATACGCATCACATCGGCGAAAAGAAAAATCGGCCGCTCTTTTTCGCCCTTCCCCATAATGTGAAGAAAAAAGGCACCTTCTGGCGAACGCCATTCTAGATCACGCCATTTGGCATTTGCCAACTCTTCAATCCGCATGCCCGTGCTCGTTAAAACGACTAACAAGGTATAAGCAAACGAATCTTTCTGTTTGAAATAAGAGAGTAATTGCTGAACTTCATGCTCATGGAGATCTCGGTCTACGAGCTCCTCTCTCGGTTGAGCAACGGGCGCCATTTTTGTCGTCAAATCTGTTTCCACCATATCCTCCTTCACGAGGAACCGTAGGAACTGTTTAATGACCGTACTATGACGTGCCAACGTGCTCGCCTTATATCCCTTTTCTCGCTCGAGATATAGCTGATACGCATAAATACGTTGAGCAGAAATTTCTCTTAATCCTCCGAACTCTTTCACGTAAGTAAGGAATGGGACAAGCGTTTCTAAATATTTGCGCTTTGTTCGTTCGCTTCGCTGTTTACGCAGCGTATTGTTTTTATGTAAATAGATGTACATTAGAAATTCATCAGGTATCTGTCCCCACTCCACTCCTTCGAAACCTTCTGCAGAAATATCTGTATATAAATCGCTATTCAAAAACGAGTGAGAGCTTTCTAATGAAAGAGCTTGTGTTTGATTTCCTGGTAAAACAAGGTGGTTCATTCTACGCCCTCCCCCCATCGGTATTATTCTTATTCCAAAACCTAAGGAAATTGAAGCTTTCTTTAGACTTATTTTACCATGTTCAGACAAATTACTGTTGGTTAAAAACACAAATTACATTATAGTTCAATTAAATAAACAATTACATTTATGTAAACGTAATTGTTTATTTAGTAAGAGTATATTGACCATTAAATAATAATTTTATTTCTGTAGAAACTTTCTTCGGTGTTCAATAATTTTTAATTCATTTTCACTTCTTTTATTTTAAAATAAGACCCCTGCTTGTATTGGCAGAGGCCTTTTTTAGTCGTAACTATTAAAGCATTTGACTGATTGTTTTTGGATGCAGGTGCTGGATCAGGTAATCCGGGCCGCCGGCCTTGGCATCGGTGCCGGACATTTTAAAACCGCCAAATGGATGATAGCCAACGATGGCGCCCGTGCAGTTGCGGTTGAAATACAGGTTGCCGACGTGAAAATGAAGCTTGGCGTATTCCAGACGGTCGATGTTATTGGAAATGACGGCGCCGGTTAAGCCGTATTCCGTATTGTTTGCGATAGCAATGGCTTCTTCGTAGGAAGAGGCTTTCGTAAAAGCAACGACCGGCCCGAAGATTTCCTCCTGCATAATGCGTGCCTCCGGATCCAGATCGGCAAAAATGGTCGGATCAATGAAGTATCCTTTGGAATCGTCGCTTGTTCCGCCGGCCACAAGCCGGCCTTCCTGTTTGCCGATATCGATATAGCCGGTGATTTTATCGAATGCTTTCTGGTTGACCACAGGGCCCATGTAGTTGTCATAGGACGTCGGATCACCAACAGACAATGCTTTCGCCTTTTTTTCCACTTTGCTCAGGACGTCGTCGTATACGTCCTGATGAGCGACGACCCTGGAGCCTGCCGAGCATTTCTGGCCGGAAAAGCCATAGGCAGAAACGATAATGGCTTCAGCGGCCGTATCAAGATCCGCTTCGCTGTCGACAACAATCGTGTCTTTGCCGCCCATTTCAACAATGACCCGCTTCAGATGCTGCTGGCCCTCCTGAATCTCTGCTGCTTTTTTGTAAATACGTGTGCCGGTAGCCCGGGAGCCGGTAAAGCTGATAAGTGCTGTTTTCGGATGATCCACGAGGTGGTCGCCAATTTCTTCGGGTTCACCGGGGACGAAGTTAATGACGCCGTCCGGCACGCCGGATTCCATTAAAATATCGACAAACTTCGCAGCGATCACCGGCGTCGGCTCGGCCGGCTTTAACAAAACGGTATTGCCTGTGACCAGCGGGGCGACCGTTGTGCCCACCATGATCGCGCAGGCGAAATTCCATGGGGGAATCGTAACGGCCACGCCGAGCGGCTGATAAACATACTGATTGTATTCCCCTTCCCGGCTGTTAATGGATTTGCCGTTTTTCAGCTCGAGCATTTGGCGGGCATAATATTCAACGAAATCAATGGCTTCGGCTACATCCGCATCGGCTTCCTTCCAGGGCTTGCCGCCCTCTTTGACGAGCGTAGCCGAGAGTTCGTGCTTCCGGCGGCGCATTTTTGCGGCTGCCCGGAACATCATTTCCGCACGGGCATCGGCACTTGTCGTTCTCCAGGACTGAAACGCCACGCTTGCCGCATCGAAGGCCTGATTAATCAGTGCGGGATTGGCTTTGGAGACGCTGCCGACCACTTCTTTTTTATTAGCAGGATTGATGGAAACCAGCTTTTCGCCCGTGATGATCCGCTCGCCGCCAATAATCAGCGGGTAATCCTGGCCAAGGTTTTTTTCGACTTCCTTGATCGCGTCAGCAAATGCTTTGCGGTTCTGTTCATCCGTAAAATCCGTAAAGGGTTCATGACGGTACGTCGTATACATATGAAAACCTCCTCTTATTGTTCTTTCGTAAAAATTTTATTGATTTGCTCAATCGCCCAATCCAATTCTTCTTGTTGAATCGTAAGCGGCGGAGAAAAGCGGATGACATTTTCATGGGTCTCCTTGCATAACAGTCCCAATTCTTTCAATTGTTCACAATAAGAACGGGCTGGAACAGTGAGCTCCATGCCGATAAATAAACCGCGCCCCCGTACTTCTTTGATATGAGAATGATGGATAGCAGCTAATTTATCTTTGAAATAACCCCCCAGCTCCAAGGAGCGTTCCACCAGCCGCTCCTCCTGAATAACTTCGAGCGAGGCTACCGAAACCGCACAAGCCATCGGGTTACCGCCGAACGTAGATCCATGAGAGCCCGGGGTGAAGACACCGAGCACATTTTCATTTGCAGCAACGCAGGAAACCGGGAAAACACCGCCGCCGAGGGCTTTGCCGATAATGTACATGTCCGGTACAACGTCTTCCCAGTCGCAGGCGAACGTTTTACCGGCGCGCCCGAGACCGGACTGAATTTCATCGGCTACAAACAAAACATTTTCTTTCTCACAAATCGCCTGTGCTTCTTTCAAAGAGCCTTCTGGCGGAATAATTACTCCGGCTTCTCCCTGAATGGGCTCAAAAATAAAACCGGCCGTATTCGACGTGATTGCCTGCTGAAGAGCCTCAGTATCTCCATAAGGAATCACTTTAATTCCAGGCAAAAGAGGGGCAAATCCTCTTTGATATTCTGACTCAGAGGAAAGGGAAACCGCACTCATGGTACGGCCGTGGAAGTTCCCTTCACATGCGATAATTTCCGCCTGCCCTTCCGGAATTCCTTTCTTCTCATAGCCCCAGCGGCGGATTGCTTTGACTGCCGTCTCAACTGCTTCTGTGCCCGTATTCATCGGAAGCACCATTTCTTTTCCTGTCCATGTTGAGACCATTTCATAGAAAGACGCCAGCTGGTCATTATGAAAGGCCCTGGACGTTAATGTAACCCGGTCGGCCTGGTCTTTAAGAGCCTGAATAATTTTAGGATGACGGTGTCCCTGATTGACTGCAGAGTACGCACTTAGCATATCCATATATTCATTTCCTTCAGGATCTTTCACCCATACGCCCGAGGCTTCAGCAATAACCACCGGCAATGGTTTGTAGTTTTTGGCTCCGTGAGCGCTTGTTCGTTCAATGATATTCTCGGATGAAATTTTTGTTTTCATCTTGAACAACCTCCTTATTCTTTCTTTTCTACTTATATGCAAAATCTATGCTAGAAACTCATTGTAATTACTGATTATAATTCTTTGGATTTTGTCATAAGACAAATATTTTTTCGGCGCTTTGAAAAAATATTTGTCTTTAAAATAAGAGATGGGCCATTCCCACAGCTACCGGTAACACAATCACCGTGCGCTGCAAAAATATGATGATGAGATCACTCATTTTCACTGGGATTCTAGAGCCCAGCAGCAGCCCGCCGACTTCAGACATGTAAATAAGCTGGCTGACAGAAACCACCGCAATCACGAAGCGGGTTAATTCGCTCTCAATGCCGCTTCCAATAACTGCCGGCAGAAACATGTCGGCAAACCCTATCACCATTGTCGGGGCTGCCTGTACAGCTTCAGGCACTTGCATTAGTGATAATAAAGGAATAAAAGGCGCTCCCAGGTAGTTAAAGAAGGGAGTATATTCGGCAATAATTAGTGTAATGACGCCAAAGGCCATAACAACTGGAAGAACGCCGAGCCACATATCTAAAACGTTTTTTGCCCCGCCCCGAAAGATAGACGAAAACACTTTTGTGTCTGCAGCCTTTTCTGTAGCCTTCCTAACGCCCCATTGAAATATATTGAGATGCGCCGGCTTCTCCTCGTCTGCTTTCTGATAGCTTCCATTCGATAGCTTATGTGATTTTCTCGAAAGCGGCGGCACCCGGGGAATAATCAAAGCGCAGGCCCCTCCAGCAAGTACGATGGAAAAGTAGTAAGGCCCAAACATGTGCAAAAGATCCAGATAAGTGATGATTACAATGCTGAACGTAATGGATACTAACGAAAACGTCGTGCCGATTACAGCAGCTTCGCGTTCGGAATAATATCCCTCTTCATATTGTTTATTGGTTAATAATACGCCTACCGTGCCGTCTCCCAACCACGAAGCCAAACAGTCAATCGACGAACGTCCCGGAAGCGTAAACAGCGGGCGCATCACTTTCGTAAAAAAAGCGCTGCATAATTCCAGTAATCCAAAATTAAGCAGCAAGGGTAAAAACAGACCTGCAAACAAGAAAACCGTAAACAAAATAGGAAGCAGATCGTACATCAACAGGCCCCCGGTGTTTTCGGACCAAATAAATTCCGGTCCGATTTCCCACACCGTCATAACGGCAGCAATCACGGCTATTCCGCGTATAACGGCCCAGGGCGTGCTGACATGAAATAACCTGTAAAAAAAACTGCCTTCTACAACGAAAGAAGCCTGGGTCCACTTCATAAGAACTGTACAAACAAATGTTAACGCAATGGCTGCAGTGATAATGAAAGGTAAAGCGGTACTCAGGGCACCCTGCAGGACGCCTGCCAAAAGTGCTACTGGAATAGTGACGCTCCCATCGTAAGAAAGGGGAGTCATAAACAAGAACACGCCTAATAGGGAAGGAAATACAAATTTGCTTATATTTTTTTTCGATAAGGAGGCCGTCTCTTCGATTTCTCCCCTTGGATTTAAACGGGACAGATCATCTTTCATGCATATCGCCTTCTTCCCTTGTAAGATGATGAAATCATAAGCTTTTTTACAGCAGTTTCTCTCCGAACAATGACCCCATCAATTCGACTGCGATTTGCGCTGTCCTGTTCTTTTCATCGAGAATAGGATTTACTTCCACAAAATCTGCAGAAGTGATAATATCCGCTTCTGCAAGCATTTCCATCGCTAAATGACTTTCCCGGTAACTCATCCCGCCTACAACAGGTGTGCCCACCCCTGGCGCTTCTTCCGGATCCAGGCCATCCAGATCAAGACTGAGATGAATGCCATCCGTTTTAGAGCTCAAGTAAGCGATTGCATCTTTAATCACGTGAGACATGCCCGAGTGGTCAATCTCATGCATCGTATAAACCCGTATACCCAACTCATGAATAAGCTTTTTCTCCCCCTCGTCCAACGAGCGCGCGCCAATGATAACGATATTTTCCGGCTGTACTTTTCGGTCTGCATGCTGAATATTTGTTAACTGCTGATTCCCAAGCCCTAAGGCTACAGCTAACGGCATACCGTGAATATTGCCTGAAGGGGAGGTATCATCCGTATTAAGATCTCCGTGAGCGTCATACCATATCAGCCCCAGATTTTCATAATGCGTGGACACACCCGCAATAGAGCCAATAGAAATGCTGTGATCTCCCCCAATTGTCAGTGGAAAATAACCTTTTTCAATATTCGTCGAAATACGTTCTGCAAGCTCCTGGTTTACCCTGGTGATTTCCTGTAAATTCTTCGAGCGGTCCTCGTTCGCTTTTTGCCTCGTATCTACGTAAATGTCACCAAAATCTTCCACCTCGCAACCTAACCTGCTCAATCGGTCAAACATCCCTGCATAACGTATGGCGCTCGGACCCATGTTCACTCCTCTGCGCCCCTGGCCTAAATCCATCGGTACTCCATGAATAGCTATTTTAGTGTTCATTTTGCATCCTCCTATTTATGTATTCGCTTACATAATCAAATAATGCAATTTTTATGCCAAAAAAAATAAAAAAACAAAAATTCTCTAAAGGAATTCTTTAGAGCACGCATCTATAACCGTAACTTCTGGATATTCAGCTTATTTAACCGGTAATGCAGGCTCTGACGGCTTAAGCCCAGTTGGGCCGCTGAATTCTTCACATGATAATTGTTTTCTTCCAGTACTTTTAAAATGAATTGTTTTTCCTGATAGTACAGAAAGTCATTTAACCCCATCTGTTCAGTAGAAGCTGCTGGTTCTTCCTCTTCGACGTATTTCTCCTGGGGCAAATCTGGAGCAGCTGGCTTTGAACTATCTGAAGCTGTTTTTATCCTTTTATGTATATGCATAGGAAGATGTGAAGCCCGTATAGCTGTTTCGTAATCAGTTATATTCATAGCCCCTTCAATAAGATGCTCCAGTTCTCTTACATTTCCCGGCCATTCGTAATTCATAAAAAAATGCATGACATTTTGGTCAATTTTTTCAATGTTCATTTGAAATAAAGCATTATATTTCCGAATAAAATAATCACTTAACGCCTTAATATCGTCTTTACGATCTTTTAAAGGAGGAACAAATAAAGAAACAACTCCAAGGCGGTAATAAAGATCTTTCCGAAGGCGCTGGTTCGTAATAGCCTCAATAGGATCCTCGTTACTGGTGGCAATGATACGGACGTCAACACTAATGTCCTTAGTATCGCCAATCCGCCGGACACTCCGTTCCTGGAGCACTCTCAGCAGCTTGGACTGCAGATGCATACTTAAAGAGTTGATTTCATCCAGGAGAAGTGTGCCTCCTTCGGCTTGTTCAAACAATCCCGACCGGTCAGCCGAACCTGTAAAAGCCCCTTTCTTGGTTCCAAACAGGATGCTTTCAATGAGGCTATCAGGCAAAGCAGCACAGTTCTGGCTGATAAAAGGCTTGGAAGACCGATCACTGCCATTATGAATACTCTGGGCAAAAATTTCTTTGCCGGTTCCAGTTTCTCCAATAATCAGGACTGAAGAACTGGTTCTTGTCGCACGCTTGGCATACTCAATAATTTCTTTAATTTCAGTGCTTTGGCCGATCACGTCTTCAAAGGAATAACTTCTCTGGGCCCGGTCCATATTTTCCTGAATAAGCTTTTCCAGCATAGTTACATCTTTGGCCAACTCCACTGCCCCAATGATCGTATCCTTTTTCCACACCGGGAATGTATGATTGACCGAGGTAATTTCATTCCCTTTATTATTTAAATATGACTGTTTAATATTTTTAAACTCTGCGCCTTCCTGCAGGGCACGCTCCAATGTACTTGGTTCTCCGGATTTAAATTTAAACACCTGGTCTATCGATCGGTTTATTACTTCTTCTTTATCCATGCTCTCAATGGACGCCATTTTGGTGTTGTAAATGACTGTATTGCCATTCATGTCTACAGCATGGACTCCAATATCCACTTCCTCCATTAACTTCTCGTACATTTCATGTTCCACCATTCAATCACCTCATTAATTTTTCGTTAGAAAAAATTTTCTTCTTTCAGAAGTATCAATTTAAAAATAACGACAAATAATTTTTCTTCTTTATACTATAATCCTCTTTTCCAGCTTCTTCAAGTTGGCATGATTCTTGAATATAGTTAAGTTAATACCAAGAAAGGCGGCCGATACAATGGTTACCACGCACTCAGGCACTATCCCTTCTTCCACTACTCTTTATACGCATACCCAAGAATTAATCAGAGAGGCCTTAAACACTCTGGGCTATTCAGAGCATATGTACGACCTGCTCAAGGAACCGCTTCGTACAATGATTGTCCGCATCCCTGTCCGTATGGATGATGGAAAAACAAAAATGTTCACTGGTTACCGGGCCCAGCACAATGATGCTGTCGGACCTACCAAAGGAGGGATCCGGTTCCATCCGGACGTTACTATCGAAGAAGTAAACACTCTTTCATTATGGATGACTTTAAAATGCGGACTCGTGGATCTCCCATATGGAGGCGGAAAAGGTGGTATCGTTTGTGACCCGCGCCAGATGTCTTTAGGCGAGCTGGAACGGCTCAGCAGAGGATATGTGCAAGCTATCAGCCAAATTGTAGGTCCCACTAAAGATATTCCCGCTCCTGATGTTTATACTAATGCCCAGGTCATGGCCTGGATGATGGATGAGTACAGCCGCATCCGAGAATTTGACTCCCCAGGGTTCATTACCGGAAAGCCTCTGGAGCTGGGCGGCTCCCTGGGAAGAGAATCAGCGACAGCTCAAGGAGTCGTTGTAGCTGTGGAAGAAGCATTAAAATTAAAAAATATGACTTGGGAAAAGAGCAAGGTTATTATTCAAGGGTTTGGTAATGCAGGCAGCTACCTGGCAAAGCTTCTTTACGACAAAGGAGCTTCTATCGTAGGCATCAGTGATGTCTTGGGCGGAATTTATGACGACCAGGGGCTTCCAGTGTATGAGATTGCAGAACAAAGAGACAGCTTCGGGATGGTGACCAACCGATTCGAAAACACTATTACCAATGAAGAATTACTGGAGCAGAAGTGCGATATTCTAATTCCCGCTGCCGTTTCTAACCAAATTACTTATGCCAATGCCCATCGCATCCAGGCCAAAATTGTAGCAGAAGCAGCCAACGGTCCGACGACCTTTGAAGCAACCAAAATCCTGCATAGCAGAGATATTTTACTTGTTCCAGATGTGCTTGCAAGTGCCGGCGGTGTTACAGTCTCTTACTTTGAATGGGTACAAAACAATCAAGGGTATTATTGGACGCTGGATGAAATTGAAACCCGTCTGAAGCATAAATTAAGAAACGCTTTCCGTTCCGTTTATCACATGGCTCAAGAAAAAGAAATTGATATGCGTACTGCTGCCTACATTGTAGGTATACGGAGAATAGCCGCAGCCTCTGAATTCCGCGGGTGGGTATAATAATTTTCAAATAAGTTAAAAGAATAATTCTAGAGATAATGACGCACTCCCCCTTTCGGTAGACAGATAAAATTAATCCTCTGTTTTGCTTAGAGGGGGGCATATCATTCATACAGAAAGTCTTTTTTGAACGTGGTTGAAATAATAACGATTGTATTTTTGATACTCCGGATTCATGGGTGTTTCAAAATGTCCCCCTTCCACTTGGTTGGTTTCAAAAGTCGTTCGTAACGTATTGAAACGAGAAATATGCTAGAGGTGAAAATCGATAATACGTATCAAAAAGCGTACTTTTTGAGAGAGTTAATTTGTTCTCATGATTAAGAGGTTTAAGAGGTATAGCGACCTTCCATAGGATGGATGGATGGACAGGTTAACCCGCAAGAAGGAATTGAAGAAAGGGATAAAAAATCATGCCATGTACGCTGACCATAAGCACTCTTTGCCACCCTTGGCCCCGCAATGCATGATAAATGCCCCACAGCGAGCAAATCATGACGATAGCGATGAATCCTCCTGCCAAAATTCCTGTCATGCTACCCCATACGTGTACGAATCCCATCGCAACGACAAATAACCCGGCATTCAAACAAGCCCATTTGATCGATGTTCGAATACTTTTTCGCTCTAGTTCCTTCACCCACGCCCGGGCCACATAGATATAAAAATCCTTCTTATCTCGCTGATCTCGCTGAGATACGAAAGCATGGATGACTTTTCGATCTGCTTTCGTATGAGCTGGTTCAGATCCTTTTCTCCCCTCTTCATTCAATTGTCCGGTTTTTATGAGCAGTTCCTCTAAGAACTTCATTTGCTGGGCGGCTTCACTGATCCTTTTATTTCGATAAGGAGTTGTTCCCCAGGTCCCGATCAACATGTATGTGACAAATCGAAAACTGGATAACACCATGGATGTTAGCGTCCGATACAACAAGCCATGCCTCATGAACAACCGTCTCTCCTTTCGTTGCCTATTTCTCCAAGCTTGTTCTGGCTGCGCTCCTTAACTCTTCTTCGCTATTCATCGTACCAACCAATGTCCTCAAAAGAAATACGAGAGGCATGCTTTTATTGATAAGTCTGATGGCCGAGATCCTCTGAAGAAATGCCCGCTTTCTTTAGAAATTAGATCATCGATGATATTCCTAAGTAAGTATTTTATAGAAAAATACGGTCCATGAAATTTTTCATTTTACTTCCGCAAGAAATTCCGTGGTTGCAACTCTATCTCAAAACCTTGAAAATGGAAATAACTTACACCTTTTTTGAACGCATCGGGAGGAGGGTGTTGCATGAGCCAACGTTTGCTTTATAGATGGAGTGCCCTGTGTTTATTGCTTAGCCTGACGTCGTGGCTGCCCAACCTGATCTGGAATTACGGTTTTGGTTACTGGCTCATCGGCCAGGGGTTTGGAGCTGTTGGTTTTGTATTAGCCGTCATTGGGCGGCTATGGTGGCTTCTTTTGCCGACATTTATCATGGCCAACAGTTTTTTTGTTTTCATGGCGGTAGGTTATTATTTTATGTTTGAGTAACAACGCTCGATACCAATCATTTCAATGATGTTTCTCTTGTCTCTACTCTTTTATGCCCCCATCACTAATAATAACGAGGAGAGAGGCCAATGACTTTTTTATCACAATACGGATTTTTCATCGCTATTATTCTGGTGGCTGCTGGTCTCGTGTGGGCTAGTTCCTACTTTTTTTCTCGTCGTGGAAAGATCCTTAGCAGTGGCTTGTTGGGACTTACAGGCCTAGCGATCATCATTTATAGTTTTCTTGTGCCGGAAGATCCGTTCTCAGGTATCGCTTACGGCGCACTCGCCTTTTGTATTCTCCTGGGTGTGAGCATGAGTTGGGCATTTGCCAATGGTAAGGATGAGGGCCATCGTTGACGATTGAAGAACATCTCTTTATTTTCGGTGGAACCGTTCTTCCAACGACTAGCCTTAGGATTGGTTCGTTAGAACAAACACCACGGGGAACAGCAGACCATCCATAGAGAAAGGGGCTTCTTTGATGAATCGGAAAAGCATCCTGCATGAACACCACTACCCTTTCCTTCGCCAGTGGGCCCATGGATTGCAGCAGCTGATTCCGGACCAGCTGCCGGAGAACACCTCCTTCATTTTGTATCTATCACCGCCTCCGTTTTCGTTTATCGTCGGATGTGGGATGTACGAAGCTGCCCACCAGGCGGTCCGTCCCCTGATTCTTCTCAAAGATCCGGTAGCTTCCTATTACCTCCCGTTTCCTCTAGAGACCGGCGAATTATCTTTGACCGAATGGCAGGCCCTCTGCGAAGCGATATTGTTTCATAACCCCGGTTTAACCGGGGCCTTGCAACGTCTTTCGCACGATTACTTTTCGAACGAACAGGAGTGCTAAGCATGAACGGAGTTATTCATCATATCGAACTTTACGTTTCGGACCTTGAACGGTCGAAAGTCTTATGGCAATGGTTACTGAAAGATCTCGGATATCAGGTTTATCAACAGTGGTCCGAAGGCATTAGCTTTCGATTGCCCCCTTCGTATATCGTCTTTGTGCAAGCGGAGGAGCGCTTTCTCGATGTTCCTTTCCATCGATGTCGCCCCGGGTTGAACCATCTGGCTTTCCATGCCCGGTCGCGTGAGCACGTGGACCAAGTGACTGAACAACTCCGAGCCTCCAACATTCCGATCTTATATGAAAACCAGCACCCTTATGCTGGCGGTGAAGATCATTATGCCGTTTATTTTGAAGACCCAGAGCGAATAAAAGTAGAGCTTGTAGCCCCTTCGTAAGGGAATCATTATCCAAAGGCAATCACCATTTTGATCGAAATATTAATTAACATAATCGTAGTTATCAGCAGAAGTTACTAAAAAGGTCTTTTTATCGGCAATTCTTATTATACAGAAAGGAAGCTTCTTTCATGTTTCAATACATACAGCACTTATCACTCTTTTTCGTTCAATTTTTCTCTTAAACGGGCAATAACTTCTTCAATAAATATAAAAAAGATGGTCCTTGTTTTTTCAAACGCTAATAATTCATCATTTTGAGGAAATTTAGATAACCGAAAAATATAGTCTACTTCAAAATCGCGAGTATTTTTATTTTCTTCTAATATCAACATAATTTGAGATTTCTTTTCTTTAGCGGAGGTAAATAGATGTTTAAAAGATGAGAAAGCGCCGGTTACTGAGAACACTATAAGAAGTGTGTGCTCATCTGCTAAATGCCCAACATAGTCTTCGTGTTGTGTAGCAAAAACTTTTTTATCGGTTAGCGTGTTAAGCTTGTACGCAAAATAATCTGCACTGATAAACGAAGGCCCTAAACCAAAAATAATTATTCGGTTAAATTTCATAAAAACATTGAGAAATTCATCCACCATTTTTGGATCATAATTAGTTAAAAACGCAATCAAACGCTCAATTTCACTTGATTTTTGTTTTGATGTGATGTCGAAACTTTTACCGCTAAAATATAATTTATATTCTTTAAAGTTTTCAAAACCTAACTTCCTTACAAGTTTTGACACTTTTGAGGGAGAAGTTTCACACAGTGTTGCTGCATCAATTATCTTCAAATTACTGCGTGTCATCACAGTCTCCGAAAGTGTCTCATGTATCCTTTTTTCCAATCTCGTCAATTTTTCCTCGTTTAGACGTAACATTTTTTATCACTAACTCCTAATGTCTTTGAGAATATCTCTATTATAGTTTATTTTATATTCACCAATCGATCTTGTGAATTAAAGAATGACATATGACAACAAAAAGCAATCAACCACTTTTAATAATAAATTCAAAAGAGTTGATTGCCTTACTAGCTGTGCTCATATTTCTATTTACTTAAGATGCCATATCGTCTTCTTGAGAAATTTCATTTGCTTTTTTTACCATTCTACCAAAAATGACCGTGAAAATAATAGCAATGACCCCTGCACTTGCACTAAAGATGAAGTATGCATTATAACCAGAATCGCCGAAACTAGTCATTAATCCACTAACCACTAAAGGTAACAGAATATCAGGCAAGTAACCAATAAATGAAACAAGACCGATCGCTAAACCAAGCGACTTTTCCTCTATTTTACAGTCTCCTAGCAAGGACCAATACAATCCTCTAATAGAATAAACTGCTAAACCTATGATAAGAATTAACCCATAAAATATCATCGCTGATATTGTCGATGGGAGTATTGCCGTAATGATCAAAGCTACGGTAGCTAAAATGAGAGAGATAGTTAAAATCAAGCTTTTCCCAAACTTATCCCCCAAGTAACCTCCTAATACTCCGCCCACGGGTCTCATCCATAACATTATTACTGTAATAACTCCTACAGCAGAAGCGGAAACCCCAACACTCACTTCTAAGAAACCACCTACATAATATACTGTCCAAGCCACAATATACGCCATGAAGATAATGCCACCTAATAGTAAAACGTACCTGTTAGCGAATACCTTTTTAAACGCTTCTAAATTTATGCCCTTCTTTCGGTTCGCCGTTTCATTTTTAGTATTGCTTGTTTGATTTTCTGTGGTTGGTTCATCAACTTGAACGAATATCAGAATGAGCATGGAAACCAAAATTAATACTCCAGAATACATATAAACTACGGAAATTAATGCATCTTCTTTAGCAGCGGTTGAAGTACCCCCACTTAAAACTGCCGAAAAAATAGAAACAGCAATGCTTGCTAATACTGCTTCGACAACGCCTTTGCCTCCATCTAGAATCCCAAAAAAGCGTCCTTCCTCTTCTTTTTTTGAAATCAATTTTACCAATTTTAAATGCGCCGACCAAAACGTTAGTACTGAAAATATTCCCCAAATAACAAATATAGCTACAATAAAAGGAAAACTAGGAACCTGAGCAAACCAAATTCCTGCCAAACCTACAATAAAAAGCGATATAGACAGAAGTTTCTTAGCCGAAAATCTATCTGCAAGCCATCCACTGGGAAAATAACCAATTACAAATGCAATACCAAGAGCAGATAAGATTAGGTTTAAATCGGATAATTGTAAACCATATACCTCCAGAATGGTTTCTTGATAATTCGTTCTTAAATAAATTAATGGAAATATCGCTCCGCCAGCTAAAACAATAAGAGAGAATTGAAAATAACGTTTGAGATTGCTCATTTGCATATATTTATCACTCATTTCTTTTATTGAATATGGAGCTAGAAAGTTTCAGAACTTCATCCGTATAAGTTCTTACATGCTTAACCACGGATTCATTTATTTCATTATAAAAAGCGTTATTACGCATATTAGGATAAAAAGTTGTTTCGTTCTCAATCATTTTATCCATTGCTTCAGGAAAATCATGGTAGATATTCAAGTAGTAACATGTGCTAATAGCAGCCCCTAAACAAGCGCTACTATTTCCTAATCTTCGATGAACTGGCAAGCCGAAGAGATCTGACATGATTTGCATAATGACATTACTTTGGGAGCCACCACCTGTAACAACAATTTCTGAAATTTCTTCTTCGATTTCTTCTAACATATCATCAATATTATTTTTAATATTGAAGGCAATGGCTTCCAAGATTGATCTGTAGATATGATATTTGGTGTGTCTATCATCAAACCCAATCATTAAACCTTTTCGATAAGGATATTCAGAATTGGTTAACCAATCCAATATTGTTATTAACCCATCGCTACCGGCTGGTACTTGCTCTGCTTTTTTATTCATGAACTCTTCTTCAGAAAGACCGTGTTGAGCAGCATTAACAACTAATTCTTCTCCAATTAATTTCTTAAACCACGTTACTGTCCACATCCCACGCCGTATACCGTTCGATTCGTAGGCATATTTAAATGGAATAGCTGCAAGGGTTGGAAAGAAATTGGTAGCGTTATCAAAATCGTCATTTCTTATTAGCATTGAGGAAATAAATGTTCCCAAAGATATCATAATTGAACTTTCATCTTTCACTCCCGCTCCAAGTGCTTCTACCGCTTTATCATTTGCGGTAGCAATTACGGGAGTTCTATCGTTCAAACCAAATTCTGTTGCCAATTCTTGTCGGAGAATTCCTAATCTTTCTCCTGGTTTCACAAGATTAAACAACATGTTTCTATTTAATCCATTACTCTTGATAACGCTATCATTTTTGGACCAGTTTAGTGTTTGACGGTCTAACGGCCAGTTCACTTCATAATTTCCAGCAGTGTCGTTGAGCTCTCCGGTAAGCTTAAAACCCAAATAGCCAGATGTACTTGTAACATAATGTACTTCTTTATATTCATGCTTATACGGTTCCGCTAACCTTTCATCCATCCAACTCAAGACTGGATATGCCAACGAACCATCTTTTTTTAATAAAACGCGGCAGCTTCGGATTGAACACAGACCAATCCCTTCAATATCTTCACGATTTCCTTTAAAATTGTTCAAACATTCTTGCATTGCTTGATAGACACTATCCCATAAGTCATCATCTGGATGTAAAACTACTCCAGGCTCAGGGGTTAATGGTTCTCTTAATTTGCATGAACCAAAGGCTATCTCTCTTCCTTCTACGTCAAACAGAATCACTTTTGTACTCTGTGAACCGTTGTCAATGCCTATAACATATTTAGTTTGCGTCATAAAAACCACGCCTTTCGTTTTTAAAAGAAAACCTCCTTGCTATTTATTAAAGCTCTTTTGACGTAACTCAAGAACTTTTCGATACCAAGGAGGCCTTTCTATTTATCTAAGATCTAATATATTTACTTATTTCTTTTTCTTGAGGAAAAATTGTCCCATGGTTCATGATACCCTTTGGATCGAAACCTTGTTTTAATTTATTTAGCATATAATAGGCAGATCCATGCTCTTGTTTGGTCCATTCTGAACGATATTTTCCTATCCCATGATGGTGGCACATAGAGCCACCAAACTTCAGAGTTTCTTCAATGATAATTTCATGTATAGGGTGATGATATACCTGTACTTCATCTTCAGGAGCACAATTGATTGTATAGTTATAAACAAAATACATGTTAGTTCCATTAAGATAGCTATGAGAGGAATGGCCACCTAACATGGTCAATTCATCAGCTCTCTTAAATTCATTCTTGATTCGAGCCATGACACTATTATAAATATTAATAACATTTTCCCAATCAGCAGACACTTCAGTGGTAAAACCATCGTGCGTATTATTTTCTTGCATTTCTCTAATTTCATCGTCGATTCTACTTTGATCCCAATTTAAATTATTAAACCATTCTTCAATTAAAGAAGAATTCACTTGTTCTATTACATCTTGCGCAAATTTGTCACATGCTTCTTCAATAGCTTCATTGGTGGCACTCACAATTCCTTTGGGTCCTTCAGCCATAAAAATAAGAACACATTTATTTTTATAAAAATGATCAAAATGTTGTCGAGCGTCTTCTTCAGAATACAAACGGGCTACTGAAGGTTTGAATCCATTGACCATAACTTCTCTCAGAATTTTTAAACCAGTGTCCATATCTTTTACTAAATATCCGTGGAAGGTATTATTTTCTGGGTAAAATTTGAAAATCTTCACGGTTACTTCTGTGATATAGCATAATGCCCCTTCATTTCCAATAGCGATGTGGCGAATATCAGGCCCACCTGAACGTCTAGGTACATTTTTAACTCTAGAAACTTCTCCTTCGGGAAAAACACATTCCAATCCAACAACCATATCTTCAATCGCACCATAGAGAGTAGAAAACTGACCGATACTTCTAGTAGCGACTAGCCCTCCCATTTGAGCAACTGGTTTAGATTGTGGTGAATGTCCCGTGGTGTACCCCTGCTTGCGTAACTCATCTTCCAATGTTTGTAGTTTTACTCCGGTTTGCACAGTGGCTTGCATGTTATACGTGTCGATTTTCATTATTTGATCCATATGAGACCCATCAATGACAACCGTTTCGTTTTTCCAGTTTTCTAATCCACCTTCAGTAGCTGTTTTACCACTTCTAGGAATAACATTAATATCATTTTCATTACAAAAAGTGAGAAGCAATCGCACTTCTTCAGTAGAATGCGGATAAACAATGGCCATCGGCAACGGGACATCCAATGCATTTTTTACTTTAGCAAATTTCTTATAACGGTCTGCAGAAGCATCGTATAATTCCTCAGTATTAGTGGAAATTTGGGATTTTGAAATTATCGTTTTTAGTTCGTCCATCACTGTTTCAGTTTTTGAATTGTCCATCTAACGTACTCCTTTTAGTTTTTTAGTTTTATCTTACTAAATATCCACCATCAACAGTCAGTAAGGTACCATTTACATAATTTGAAGCATCTGAACTTAAGTACACAATACTCCCCATTAAATCGAGAATTGTTCCCCATCGATTTGCAGGAATGTGATCCATAACTTTTTGATTTGCTTGTTCATTTTCTCTTGTTGCTTTTGTCAATTCAGTAGCAAAGTATCCAGGAGCGATACCGTTTACTTGAATGTTGAATTGAGCCAATTCATCACAATAAGCCTTAGTAAATCCAGCCAAGCCGTGTTTAGTAGCTGCATAAGCTGGAGACCACTGACCGCCAAGAAACGAAAACAGAGAACATGTGTTAATGATTTTTCCGGTTTTCCTTAGAATCATATGTTTAGCAACTTCACTGGCCAATTCAAAAGGAGCTGTCAAGTTAACAGAAACCATTTTGTCCCACTGCAGACGAGTATATTTCGTTACATCGGGTTCATTTATACCTATACCAGCATTATTCAAAAGAACATCTATTTTACCAAATGTTTCAATACATTTATCAACTAACTGTTTACATCGATCTTTTTCTGTTATGTCACCGATTTCCAGGTGATAGTTTACACCTTCAGCTTCAATTAAATTTTTAGTTTGATCATCGTCGTGATCCATACTTATGACAAATATATCAGCGCCAGCTTTAGCCAATGCTAAAGCAAAACCTTGGCCTAGTCCTGAGTTTCCTCCTGTGATCATGGCTACCTTACCTTTTAAGCTAAAAAAATCCATGTTGAAATCTGTAATTTTTTGTTCTTCTTCATTCATTGCCTTCAACTCCTTTTATTCTGTCCCTGCTTCTTTCTTGAAGTAATCATAGTATGTTTCCAACAATAAAACAATAAATTTTCCTTAAAAATTTTAAAATATCGATTTCATAAGAAAATTTTCTTTTTATTCACCTTTATTACAATCACTAATATCATCCAAGCGACTGCTTTGTACTTCAAGCTACACAGTAGGCTCTTTACATGGTTTCCGGAGTCGTTCGCCCATCGACGGTTCGACCTTGGTTTACTAAAAAAATTTTCCGTATACAACCGGTACTGATACCAGCATAGTACCTTCCACGCTGTCACCGAGAGATCGGTGGCAAAGAAAAAACTGGTACGTTTCTTCGGACGTAGAAAAATCGGAAACCAATGACCACGCCCGAGAAACTTCATTTCAAACAACTCTGAAACCGATAAATTTCATGAATCCTTTATCTATGGTGTTTTGGTCGATGTCATTGCACCGTATCTATGGGATTCTTCTTCTTTAACATGCAATATAAGAGTCATTTGTTCATACAAAGTTTGAAATCATAAAACTTTGTCAGCTTTTCTAAACATAACGGCCCTTATCGGAATTATAGTTTCAAATAACCTTGGCATAATAAATATTATTTTCACTTGATAAAAATATTTATATTAACATTTATAATATTATTAACATTAATAATTAAAACAATACCGTGTGACGAGTCAACAACCGTGATGAATCGGTCTAGGTTCTCACCGCATTTATCACCGATTAATTGCCACTCTACCCATCGCTTCGTCGGGTGCTCGTCGATCCCTCATCTTACTTACTTTTTATTATTTCTCCTCTGCTACCTGGCGGAGACTATTTTCGATCAACCTCATCGAAATTTTTCAACAAACAGCTGAAAAAATACATTAAACGAAAAGAACAATTTCTGAATGAAGCACCCATCGAACAATTTTTGATCAGCTGGTTCGACGCGTACAATCAAAAGTTCCCCATTCGCTTCCAACTAGACTTCGCCCAGGCCCAACATCAATTGGAAGACATGTTTCAACGGCAGGGTTAACTTCAAGGCTGGAAGAGGACAGCCGTTTACACAAAATTATTGACGGTCCCGAAGGACAGTCAATCACACAAATTTATTGACATTTCCTGATCTTCTTATATCATCTAATATTATTTTGTTGGTTGCTTTACAATTCTAAGATACTTATTTTGTTTTCAATACTTTCATAGTATTTTTCTCGTTAATTATTATTGTTAATATTAATATAAATAATAACAATAATAAAAATTTTAATTTTATGCTAATAATCAATAGCTTTATGAGAAGGTATTTAGCGCAAACATAAGGTAATATCCCTACTATTATTTTTATATGATATTTGTCTACTTAATACTATCTTTGTTTTTAGTAAACACTTTTCCGTTAACCTTCAAACATTAAAGTTAACTTTAATGTTAACTTTAATGTTAACTTTAATGTTTTTATTAATAACTATTTATATTTCAAGATAGTTATGCTATGGTTATCTATAACAAATATAAACTGATGTAGGTTAATGATAAATCAAACAACAATTATTAATAAAATTTATGAGTTCGCCGACGACTATCCTTTAGCCCAAGGTATTTATGTACGACATAATAATTATTATAAAATCTTAGAATTCATCTAAGGAGGGAAAGAATATGTTACTAGCCGTTTCAACTAACAAAGGCGGGGTATTAAAAACCTCCATTGCTACAAGTCTGGCCTCAATTTATTCCCAGGAGCAAAAAACATTGATTATTGATGCTGATAATCAAGGCAACGTAGCTCTTACATATGGCCGCAACCCAGATCAATATGAATACACCATTTATGACGTATTGGCCCAAAACGTCTCTCCTGAGGCTGCAATAGATAAAATAAACTCGAATCTTCATATACTGCCAGCTAACGATGAGTTAGCATTTTTAGAGTTTGATGTACTATCAAATCCTAATGATTATCCTAAGCCTTTTCATATCATGCGTGAAAAACTTACACCCTTGTTAGCATCTTATGATGTAATAATAATGGATGCCCCTCCTAATATTGGACTTATCACAGGTAATATCTTATCTTTTGTCCAAGATATAATTATTCCATTTCAACCAGAACATTATTCAATGCGTTCATTTATTAAGATGTTAGAAGTAATAGATAACTTTAGAGGAAGCCATAATAAAAATCTAAAAGTCAGTGGAGTCGTTGGAACGTTGGTAGATAGTAGAACTGTTCTACACAAACAGATTCTTGAGCAATGTGAAGAGTACTGTGAGAAAAATAATATACGTATGTTCAAACAGATCATCCCTAGATCGGTGCAGTTTGCTAACAGTATTGCATATGAACAGCAGCCTGCTGTTATGAATCGTAAAAAGAACCCAGCTACAGAAGTCTATTTCAATATTAAGGAGGAACTGGATAATGGCAAAAAATAAAAGAAATATTGCAGGATTTGGAGAAGTTGCAGGCAATAGTAATATTAACAATGATGATAATGTTAATATTGATAATGATAAAGAGGTTAATAATGAGGACGAACTAGACAACTTCTTTAAAAAACATCAGAACAAAAATGAAGAAAAGCCGAAGGTTAAAGGAATCTATTTTGACCCCGAGGTGTTGATTGAATTAGATCGTTTAAAAAATCAATACGGACGAGGATCTATTTCTGAGTTTGTTAATGCAGCCGTTAAAAAAGCTATGAAAGAAAAAGACATGTTATAAGTCTATTTTTCATGCAAAAGCTCAACAAAGAAAACAATTGTAGGTTATGCTTTGAATAATAAAAAATAAGCCACTCCCTGGAGAGAAGTGACTTATTTAAGGGATGGCCATATGTATTTAAACAAAGAGCCTAAGAATATTTTATTCTAGCTGGTAATGTTTTGAAAGCGATTTGCTTATTGCTTTTTATTCAGATAAAATATACTTAATAAACGAGAAACAGCCGGTGCTGGATACACCGACTGCTTTCGTAGAGAGTTAACTCTATACACTAATTCTTCTGTGGCTAGAAGAAACTATTTGACTTTAGTTTAGCATATTCTCATATCTTTTCAAGGGATACGTTTAAGCTATATCAATAATTTGTTTCATATAGCATATCTGTGTGTATAAAGTAACTCTCAATCTAATAAACAGATGGGAGTTTTTATTATGTCTACATTCTTTAATATCTATGAGGAACAAGGATTAACTTATTACCAACTGCCTAAAATTTTTTTTCAAAATGAAAAGTATATGAATATGAGTAATGACACAAAAATTGCTTGGTCTATTTTAAAGGACCGTTTTCAACTTTCTATAAAAAACAATTGGTTTGATGAGAATGGGAATATTTATTTCATTTATACAAACGATGATCTAATGGACATCTTGAATATTAAAAGTCCAAATAAAATTTCTAAGATTAAAAAAGAATTAACTGAAGCCGATCTTCTTTATCAAGTACGTGTAGGGTTAAACAAACCTAACAAATTATATATTAAAAAGCCCCTAGCATCTGATGATGATATATATAAAATTAAAAAGGAAAATGATCCAGAATCCTTGGGGGACAAGGATTTATCAAAATCATATGTCCGGAACTATGAAAATGATAGCTCCAGAAATATGAAAATGATACATCAAGAAGTATCAAAATCATACGGAAATAAGACTGAATATAGTAAGACTGATATGAATAATAGTATTGTTAACAATAACGTTAACAATTCTTCTTCGGAAACGATGAATACATATGAAATCGAAAAAGAATATATCCAAGAAGGATTATCCCCTGAAGTCATTCAACGAGTCAAAGATGAAATTGCCAACAAACAAGAACCGGTTCGTCATTATGAAGCCTATCTGCGAACGTGCCTCGACAATACCTTATACAAACATCGCCTGAAACGAGGCGTGATTGACCAACCGTATCCGCATTTACCAGCTAATCATCCACTGAATTATAATTGGCTACAGGATGGCTCATAAATCCATGGAGGAGGAAGAAATCGATGGCAGGAACCATCTCCAAAATTAATCGAAGTGTGAAACAGTTGGAAAAAGAATTAACAACGATCGGTTTTCATGTGAAGATCGAAGCGGATGCTAATAGCATGACGCAGTATTTGATCATCAATGAAGGCCGGGTTCCCGGTATTACGGTAAGTGATCGTCGATCCAAAGGAAAAAAACAAGCGCAGTGGGCCGCCGAAGTCGTGGTTACGTCTCCTACGGAGACGTATGAGATCAATACCTATAAGGATCCGGAAACCAAGCAGTCGTTTACCCATTACGTGGTTTCGTCGCACAAAGCGAACAAGATTCCGAAGCTCTGGAAGACCTTTGGAAACGATGCAACGTAAGCATCGTTGATGATGAGTACCCCGTAGAGCAAACACATCCATATCCAGAACCTTTTTTCTGTTATGGAGGTCTTTTTCAGAAGAGCAATCAACAAAGAAGCTTATGGCACGAAAAGGATTCGGACACCTCGTGTGTGTGGTTCGTCCTTGAGGCCATTCGGGTTCGCATTGGTAAAGCTTGATAATGAGGGGCCAATCAATGCGACTAATCAAGTTCGACTCGGGCAAATATGTATGATTCGTGGTACTCGCTAATGCGATAAATTTTTCATTCGCTTTTATGTGTCCATTTAATTCCGACTATCTTTTCGCTGCTTCGCTTTAGAAATGGTATCGGCTATATATTCATCTGCCCCATCTAGTACCGGTGATAACGTTTCTGCTGTAGACACATAGTCTTTCAAATCATGATGAATCATTAACACGTTCATCACTTCTAATAATATGCTTGTTTTACGGTCAGCGGTGTTGGCTCCTATACGAATCTTTTTTAAATCATCGTGCAGCCTATCCTGAACTTCGTCAGCCACCTTATCGATTAAATAATTCGAGAGCTCTTGTCGCCATTCCTGATCTCGATGTTCTTCCACAATTTGATGAAGAGCAGCACTAGCCGATATCCCTTGTTGTTCTTTGACCTTATCAATGTAAGCAATCGTTTGTTCGGATAGCATATAATTCTTTCGTTGTTTGGCACTCATACGTGAACCTCCCTGAATATCTTCTTCTTGTTTTATCGTCCAGGGAGTTCAAGGTTGTTATACCGGAAGACATTTTCGTGACCTGTTGAAATTTCTATATCGAAAAGCTACGTCAAAAAGCATGTGTAAATCGTGTGTAAATAGGTGTGCGAAAAGGTGTGTAAAAGTGCTTTTTCATGTCCCCATCGTTTTGCCCGGCGTTGCGGGGTTCCCCACCCATTTGGGGACAAAAACCCCTTATGCTCTTTTACAATTATTTTTTCATTTTCGTTTTTCCTTAATCACATAAAGAAGCGTTTCATGATGTTCATAACAAACATTCAAAAGTTTAGGAGATAGTTCATGAATGAATTGATTAGCAAAAATTATTGTCCTCATTGTTCTCTTTTTTGGCAATTGGAAGAGAAGCAAATGGAACGATTAAGCCAGCAACAATTAAAATCTATGCTTAGTGAAAACATAACTTGTAGGTACTGCGACAAAAACTTCACTTTTTATGAAGGTATGATTGAAGGAATCATAACCGCAAAATTATTTAGAGCTTTCGATTTAATGTATGATTTTTCGTTTCGTGATCGAACATTTATTATGCTAGGCCAAATGAAAACGATTAAACTTCCGAAGGAAATGAAATTAAAAGAAGTCGTATTAAGTACGAAGGCACCTGCAAAGTTATCGTCTAGTTATTCAAGGGAAGGATTTATAGAAAGTTTTGATGTTATCTCTTCCGAATTAAATCCAGAGACTAAAAACAAAATACTGGCATCGGGTGGATGGAAAAGGGGGCTCCCTGAAATAAAAGACTGGGTAGAAATTGAATATCATGCATACGGTAATACCAAAGACCAAAGAGAGAATGAAGTATGGATCGAACTACTTTCCCAAATTATGAAACAAATTCAACAAGAGCAATACAGTGCTGCTATTTTATCTTCTGAAATCATGTTCGAAAGTTTTCTTGATAAGAGTTTGTTTATATCTTTAAAAAACCAAGGGTTAAATGACGAGACGAGTTATTTGATATTGGAATCGGTCGGAAACATACAAACAAAAACGCACAAGTTGCTGGAGAAATTAGAAGGTAATGGATTGCAAATAAACAAAAGTGTAAATAAAGAATGGGAAAAGCTTTTAAGAAAAAGAAATAAAATAGGACACGGGGAAGAAATAGATTTCAAAAAAGAAGAAGCACAGCAAGCATTAAAAACGGCCCTTGAAGCTATTTGCACTATTTATATTCACACAGATATATATACTTAAAGAAGTAATGGGCGGAACACTTCATACGTTCGTAGCGAAAATTCGCGAGAAAAATCTGTAAAGAGCATAAGGGGTTTTTGACCCCAACGAGGGTTGGGATCCAGGCAAAGCCTGGCAAAACGCTGGGGTCACAAAAACGCGAAAAAGTACTAGTTATGTACCCTTCAAGGTACTAAAAAAGTACCGATATTTGCGCCTTCTTTTCAGAAGTTTTTCGCATGCTGCGAACAAAAGCGAACATGAAAAAGATGCCTAAAGTTATAAATAGAACATTCCAGAAATAACTTTACGCATATTTTTAGGGACCAACATCGCAACAATGAGTGACGTAAGTGAACCTCTTCAGTGAACAACCATCACCCCTCTGGCAGATAAACGACACGGGGAATGACCAACGAAAGGAACGAAGAACCATGAAAACGAACAATACGATTGCGGCGTATCATATTTTCCGCCGGGACGAAAACGGCGCTCCGGTCTTAAATACGAACCAACTGTATCACTGGAACATTCCGAAACGGCTGCGCGAGGAACCGATCCAGCCGGGCGACATTGTCCAGGTTCCGACCAAGAAAGGCCGACGGTCTGTTCTTGTGATGAAGGTGTTCCGGGAAGACATCGAAAAGACGGGCCGGGAATACAAAAAAGTGATCAAGGTGCTCGAACGAGCGCCGGAAAGCAAAGCTCAGGAATCGTAACAACCCTTCTTCCCAACACGATTGTACATCATTGGGATCAGAAAAAAAGATCACAATGATGTACAAAAAAAGCCCAGGCGACGGCCTGGACTTTCGAAGGTTTCGTTTGGGATGATTTGTACTTCGTGTGGCAGTCTTGCAATGGTTAAGGCCGAAACATCTCCCGCTGCTTTCGCCGTGTCTGGATGGCCATACTAATGCCGTTCACCACGCATATGGCGATCAGGATGATACCACTGGTCAGCATGGCCGAAGAGACGTCGCCCGTTCCGGCCATCACGATGAGCATGACGCCAATGATGAGAGCCGCGCCAAACATGATGGCTTGGGCGATTCGCAGAGAACGTCCACGCATGAACTCCCTCCTTGTTCAAAATGGTAAATCAAGGATAACATACGAGGTGTTTGCCGTGCTAGAACCCCCAGAGAAGCCGCACAGGCTTTTTCAATGGTTCGATGAGCCTTACTTATTCCTTATGAAGGAAGGATCGCTCTATGGCTTGCTGGTAGCTTCTCTGTCACGGAAACACTATGCGCATATCCGAGCGTCCTGTCGAAAAAAGGAATCGAATAGGAAGCCAAAAAAAGCCCTCTCTCTGCAATGCAAAGGGAAGGCATCAGGCGGTGATGGGGGCAGCGCCTGGCTACTAGCTGCGCCTTGTTGTCAGAGGCATGAACCAGCTTCTTGCACGTGCAACAATTCCCCTCATAGAGTACATACTCTATGAGAATAGTCTACCTGTTTAGGAAGAAAACCCCAACTTTTTTGATTGATCATATCATCCAACGTAGGGTCCTTTTTCATCAATGAACGCCGATAAAAATAAACAAAAGCCCTCCGCAAGCGAGCACGGAGAGCTTTTGCATGAAAGCAGTTGAAAGTCATGACGTCGCATCCCCTATTAGAGATGAAACGAAAACGTACAGTAATTATTTTCCCAAATAATTAAAGCCATAAACATCGACAACGAACGTCTCTCGATCCTCGAGCAGACGCTCGTTGCAAGAACAAAAAATCATTAAGCATTACGATTAAGAAAGAGATGTTCGTTAAGAACACCCTTAACCTTGTTCCTTAAGGTATATAAAAATAAACTTAGATATCGAAACAGGAATCTGGAGGAAAGACAACAACAGGTTTACACTTTCAAGGAACAAGCCTCACCAATGGGTATTGAGGAGAGCGCTTAGGGATGATTTTTTCTATTTATCTCATGATGCCGATTAATATTACCGGATCCATCCATAGGTGAGCCCAAAACTCCACAGGCCGCCGCCGGTATGCATGATTCCCACCACGATCAGCACCGTAATGAGAGAACGCCGCGACGCCCCCTGGTACTGCCGATAAAATTCCCGGGCCATACTGAACAAAAACAACGCAAAAACAAGGGTGGAGTAACCCATGGGGAACGACCATAGGCCAAACAAGGATAAAAAATGAATCATAAAACTTCCTATCGAAAAACCAATGATGATTTTCAAATAAGTCGGGATCATAGCTCTCCTCAAGAAAAAAGTCTTTCGTGCCGTGTAGCAACGAGGGGAGAGCCGAAGATTTCTCAATTTCATACATTTTCCCAAGAAAGATCGCTTCAACCTAAATTTCATCTACCGTACTTATCAAACATTTAGTTACCATATTGATGATCATCAGTAGTCAGCAAACAGTAGAAAGGGGCTATCCGATGGCTTGGATAGCCCCTTCCTTTTTCTTGGAGTTTTTGAATGCGATGGGTTTAATCATGACGGCTCAGCGCGTCCATGATGGCCTCGAAGGTCTCGGTGCTGTAGCCGAACCAATGGGAACCAAGGTAAAACAAAGCAATCAACACGAGAGAGGCAAGAACGATTAATCCTTTTTTTCCTCGATTTTCCCATCGTTGCTCCCGTTTTCGGACAAGAAAATCATCGAATGTATCTTTGGCTGTTTTAGCGTTGGTATCAGGCTTAAAGAGGTTCTTTTTTCGGCTCATCGTTATCCCCCCAGCAACAGAAAAGGTTCCTCCCCTTCCAAACGTCGTTAATTCCCTACGGTATCCTCAAGCTCGCCGTCCACGACGTCGATATCCTCTGGCGTTTGAAACAAGGATTCGTCAAAATTGGGGTTCACTTCAAAGTCTACGACTTCCATGTTGCTCGTGGCATCTCCGGCCGCCTGTTCTTCATCCGCGGAGGTTTCGCGCTCGGATTTGATTTCGTAATAGGTTTCCTGATCAAACCAGTAGTCGGAAGAGCCGTCGTTCATTTCCGCCTGAATGTGGTATGTATCGTAACCATTCACTTCCTCTTCTCCGACATAGGTAAGATCAGCCTCTTCCAGCAACTGCTCGTAAGGCGCCGCGCCCTGGCTCATGTCATAGCCCTCGTCGCTTCTGCCGGCATCATACCGAATGGCTTCCTCATCGCCTTCGTCATAAGTGATGGTATAGGCAGGGTCCTCCGGATCCGTGAACTGGTAGCTGGTGGGTTCCTCTTCCGAGAACGACTCCCCATTCTCTTCGCCTTCCGTGGTGACATCTAATTCCAGGCGATTATAGTAGGCCCCGTCCCGAACATAGTCCCACTGGGTTTCTCGCGTCGTGGTGGTAAAGCTACCTTCCGGCACGTTTTCCTGTTCTTCATCCAAGTCCATGGTCGTCTCTCCCTCTATGACAAAATAGAGACTGTTCAGGTCGTCATAGAAAGCGACGGCTTCTTCCACTACCTTTTCGGCGCTCGGAGCTTCGTTCTCGTCCGATTCGCTACTGTCAGCATTGGCATCGTCCGTGTTTGCTTGATCCTCATTTTGATCTTGGTTGCTTTTCTCGTCGGAGGTATTGGTCTCCGTGTCTTCGTCGGTTCCGCAGGCGGATAATAGCAATAAACTACACGCAGCGGCAGGTAATAACTTACGCATGATGGTCGCTCCTTTGAGTATGTATTTCTTCTTTTTTCCTATTCACTAAGCCGAAACGATCAAAACTATTTTTTCTTTTTTATCCAATAAGTGGTTTGTTTGAAAAATAATAGAAACGTGTATAACGTTCAAAGAAACCATTACGAGGAGGTCCAGACATGGCAACATTGTATTTTCGCAAACCATTTATTATCTTTTCCAGCCGAAAAGTAAAGGTAACGGACGAGCACCAACGTCTCCAGTATTACTGCGGGAAATACTATGACTCCCGCAAAGAGTTGCTGAAGCTGGCAAGAACAGAGAACGTTCGTTTATTTGACAAGCACAACCATATCCTCGCGGATGCCAAACAAACGGAACAGGCGCGAGACCAATGGAAGATCGTCTACGGAGAGCATCAAGAACAAGTCGCGACGATGACCAACACCTCCACCATGAACACAAATATGCGGCTCACGATCCGTTATAACGGGAACGAAGCGGTTATGAAAAGTGATACAGGCCGAAAAACCTTTGTGCTGGAAGCCCAAGGAGAAGTATTAGCAACTATGAAGATCCAGGGTCTGTCGTTAACCCATCACGAAGTGACCTACGATTCAGCCGCCTTGGACATGGCCGAGGAATTGTTGGTGACCGCGTTTTATACCTTCAGCCTGAAGCATGTCCGGCCTTAAGTCTGCCAACACAAGCTTTTCCGAAAGAACAGCAACCAACAGTTGCGTTGGATGCTCCTCATACGATCGTGACTAAGGAAAACAAAACGTGTATGTTTTGGGGAAGGGAGGGATTTCATGAACGTAGCTTCTACCATTAGAAGGCAACGAGAAAATCATGAATGGTCGCAAGAAGAATTGACAGCGATGCTCCATGTTTCCCGGCAAAGCGTTTCGAAATGGGAAAGTGGAAGAAGCGATCCTTCGTTGGATATGTTGGTGGCCATGAGTGATCTGTTTGATATTACATTAGATCAGTTGATCAAAGGAGATACAGATTTTAAACAACGAGTGTTAGAGGGGGAATATGATACCAGGTACATCGGACCTAGTCGGTTGAATACCTTAACGGCATTCTTCGCTGATTTTTGGTGGACCATTTTTCCGATCGCTGCCGTCTTTGTCTGGGTGGTGGAACGGTTAATGTAAAAAGCGTTAGGGGGAATAGGGGGATCATCGATCGGTCTCCTGGAAATCATACAGAACGCTTAGGGGGCACTGCGTCGCCATGTTTGTTATATAAGCGAAAAACCGAACAGCCCAATGTGCGAAGCAACGTCATACTTACATAATATGCTCCATGTCTAACTCGCTTAGCCAATCAAAAGAAGCATTTCTGCTGAAAGAAACGCTTCTTTTCATTCATTATTTATTTTTCTTCTTGAAAATCTCGTTTGATACGCCAAAACATCTTCTTGAACTCCTCATAAAAACACATGGTGAGAAGGCCAAAGATGGTCAAAGCATAAGAGAAGGTACCGAAATCTAGAAAAATTCCAATCAACACCAATATCGCTCCTAAGTAGAAACCAGGATCAGATAAATCATTTTGTTCATCAATAGCTATTTTTTTTTGAAAAGCTGGATCGACTTTAATGAGTTCATCGAGGGTGAACTCGTATAATTCACTCAATCGAATTAAGTTATCAATATCCGGATAGCCTTTATTGGTTTCCCATTTATACACGGCTTGTCTGGAGACATTCATTTCCTGAGCTAGTTCTTCACGACTCATGTCATGATGTTCTCGTAAATGTCGTAATTGTTCCCCTACATTCATCTTCTCACCTCTTATTTCCACTTTATAACAATAAGAGGAAGACGACTATAAACGACTGGTAAAAAAGTGTAAACGAATGGTTTACTAGGGCTCATGTTCAGTCATTTTCTAACTTTTTCCTTCGAGGAACTAAAAGGGTAGACTGTCCAACAAGAAAAAACATCTAATGTAAAAAAGCAAGAAGTCTAACAATCATATATACTGTCTAAAACTTCTAGCCTTTTACATAATGACGATTATAGGTAGTCTTTGTTTTATACGAGGCTACTGCTTATGACAAAAATTCATTCATAAGCTGGATAGTGGTTTACGATTGCTTCATTTTCATCATGATTTGCTGATACAAGCCAAGTTTTTCGGCCGTCGATAAGTCCCCTGTATCGGTGGTTATCACATGGTGCTTTTTGCCTCTAGCTCCATCATTTCCTTTATTCCCTACGTCTAACATCGTACGCTCCCCCTGCATTAATGTTTGTTCCTGGTCATTTTGAATAAACGTATGAGGATTGATGCGAGGACTCTGGATGATGTATCGGTGGTCACGGACATCATAATAGAAAACGGCTTGTTTTTTGAGGCCCGCCTTAGACAATGGCGCCATTTCTAACAAGCCTCGGTGCTGCTGATTGACAAACACGTTCCATTTTGGCCGTTTAAGCGCCTTTTGCAAAGGAAGTTGTTCATAGTAAACCACGGTGTCATTGGTGGTTAATTCAATATTGCTATAATCGAACAAACCTAGGACAGTCATCCATTTTTCCCATGCGTTTTTATATCGAACGTCAAAAACAGCCGCATGGTGACCAGCATGATTGACTATCCTTACTGGATGCTGGTCGAACTGCTGCATCGGTTCTTGATAATAATAATCTTGGCCGGATAGCGGAGATAAATCCTGTTGACTCAATGATGATACATTTTCTTGGGCTTTTCGTCGAGATCTCACCATGTATAGAATATAAAGAGCCAGCACAACTAGTAAAACAACACAAAGACCTACATTTATAACATAGTTCTCACTCAATTCGTGAGCTGTGAATAGTGCTCGCAAGGGTTCGACAACACCAAGCAGAATGGTCAATAACAATGTAATAAAGATAATATTCCCTTGTTTCAATAAATACGCTCCTTTGTATGTATGTCTTAATACCATTCTTTTCTCGTATATTACTTTGCCTTCATGGGCTATGAGGCTTATGTTTGTCTCCGTTTCACTTTCCTTCGTAATAATCTTCTTTAATTTCTATCGTCGGCTGAATGGCTTGGTTGTTTTCGTTGAAGGTAAAAGAAAATACCAATAGAAATTGCCAGAACAAGACACAACGATAGAAATAACCACCCCGGCATATGAATAATCTTGCGCACGTCCATAAGAATCAGAGCAAACGAAATCGTCCCAAATAATTTATAAAACATTCTTAACATCCTCATGCTTCCCTTCTGGAACGTTTTCTTCTGTCATTGAGCAATTTCCCCACTACCAATGTGCCTGTTAGCGTAAAAACAAAACTAATCACCATTTCATACAGATAAGGCAACGCAAAAAAGGAATCCAACAGAATAAAACTGATGGTCGCCAATACACCTGATAATATGCCTGTCTGCCATTCATGCATAAAAAACCTCACCTTTAATAAAAAAAAAGAATGTAAAATAACCCCTGTTGCTCTTCTATTAGGAAAATGAAAAGAAGCATTTCCTCCAATAGAAATACTTCTTTTAAAGTTCTAAATCTTCCCCACCACGTCTTCCAAGAAGATCATTGTAAATCCACTCAAATGAGCTCTCCACAAATTCTAATTCGTAATCAAAAACCATAGATGTGCTGTAATAAAGCACAAAAATAACTAATATAACCACAAACAATTTTCCAATAGGCAATTTGTCGATCTTATTTTCTTTTCGTCGAGGCTGGAGAGGATCCTCCATGCGTTGTTTTCGATCTTGATAAGAGTTGTAAGGCATCTTTTTCTCCTACTGGTTGAGACTTGAAATTACTGCAAAGATTTATCACTAATTTTTTGGAAGAATAGACTTCGGCCAATGCACGTAAAAATGTTAATACAAAAACGATTGCTATCATTTTAAAAAGTTAGTAATAATAAAATCGAAAAGAAACCGAAATACTTATGTAAGACTATGTTGTCTGCACTGATAAGTTAATCGTTTACGCGATTAATAAACCGTTTAAACACGAAAGAAATAACGATCCTAAGAATGATAAATGACAATGCGGCTAGAAATAACCATTCCATCCCAAAATACCATAAACTTTGAGTATTGAATCCTGGAACATCATTTCTTAAAGCAGCAACGAAAGTCGCAGCTAATGCCATGGCTAAAAGAAACCAAGAATTATTTAAAATATGCATCAATCGATGCTGCATGCCCATACCTCCGTTTTCATCTTTATCATTTTGCGATTGGTTGTATATATTTTACCTCTCTTTGGATATGGTAAACAATGGATTTTAAGGAATAAATTAAAGGATATAGTCTCTAGTTAAAAGTTTTTTCCATGTTCAAATGAATCGTAAATCTCTACCGCCCTATTAGATAAATTTAAAAAAAGTAAATTCACCCTTCTATTATAAAGACGATGAGTTTGCGTTATTTCTTTATGTTTAAAACCCTTAATCTTTTACATACTTTCAGTAATTAGCAGGTATCAAACAAGAAGGAGCCACCTAGCTCCTTCTTGTTCCAGGCTGTCGAGAAAGTCTCCTTTCTCGACAGTTTTTTGTAGGCAAGTGCCCCGAAGGGTCGTATACTAAAAAGAAAAGGGGCGATACGCCATGCTTGGCAAAGCCGAAAATCACCGACTGGATCAAGTGACCGTTGCTGTGGAAGACCTAGTGCCTGCTGATCACTTTCTTCGGACCATCGATGCGATGATTGATTTCCGGTTCATTGACGAGCAGTTGGCTTCGTATTATTCGCCGACCGTCGGTCGGCCTTCGATTCCGCCGATCACCTTGTTCAAAATGATGTTTATCGGCTATTTTTACGGGATCCGTTCGGAACGCCAGCTGGAAAAAGAGCTTCAGACGAATGTGGCTTACCGGTGGTTTCTTGGTCTCTCGTTGACAGACCGTATCCCCGATCATTCCACGATCAGTTGGAATCGGCAGAGCCGCTTCCTCGATACGACGGTCTTCGAGGATATTTTTGATACCATCGTCCGGCAGGCCGATGCGTACGGCCTGGTCGACGGGCGGATTTTATTGACCGACTCCACCCATGTGAAAGCCAATGCCAATAAAAACAAGTTTCTGCGAAAAGCCAAATCGCCCAAAGTACCGGCGTACCTGGACGAATTGGAAGCGGATGTCCAGGCCCACCGGGAAGCGGAAGGAAAAAAGCATTGGGACCGCGGAGGGAGGGGAAGCCAGCTCCCACCAAGATGACCCGGGTCAGCCGAACCGACCCGGACAGCGGCTTCCTGATGCGGGAGGGGAAGCCGCAGGGATTTTTTTACCTGGACCACCGCACGGTGGACGCCAAACATAATATCATTACCGACACCTATATTACGCCGGGCAATGTGCATGATGCTGACCCCTACCTGGAGCGCCTCGAGGTTCAACGGGCCAAATTTGGATTTCAGGTGGAAGCCGTGGCGCTCGACGCCGGCTACTTCACGGCGTATCTATGCAAAAAACTGGAGGAACAGGGCATCTACGCCGTCATGGGGTACCGGCGCCCGGGGAAAAGCGGCCCGTACATGCCGAAACGCAAATTTCGTTTTGTTCCGCAGAAAAAAGCGTATGTCTGCCCGATGGGCTGTCTGTTAACCTATCGTACGACCGACCGGAACGGCTATCGTCACTATCGCTCCCGCCCTCAGGACTGCCAGGGCTGTCCGTTGCGGGAGGATTGTTTTTCCCCATCGGCAACATCCCGGGTGGTGAGCCGGCATTTATGGGAGGATTTCAAGGATCTGGTGCGTGCCCGGAAACGGACCAACACCGGCAAAGCGTTGTACCACTTACGGACCCAGACCGTCGAACGCAGTTTTGGCGATTCCAAGGAGCTCCATGCGTTTCGGTATGCCCGGTACCGAGGGCACCCGTTTGTCCAGGAGCAGGCATACCTGACCGCTACCTGCCAGAATATGAAAAAAATCGCCCTCATCCTCACCAAACAGATGACGTAGAGGGCGATTTTTTTGATGAACCAGCCAAAAAAGAACGTGGATCGAACGATCCACGAACAAAAGCGACACTGCTATTGTGTTTCTCAACAATCTGAAACACCCCGTTTTTATCGTCAAAAACGGGGTGTTTTCCATCTACAAGTTCGTCTATAATATGATGTACAATACCTAACAGACTTTTAGACACTTTGGAGGAAACAAAATGACGCAACGGATTGGCTACGCACGTGTATCCACCTTTCACCAGGATTTCAGCTCCCAACAGCAGTTGCTAGAAGAAGCCGGCTGCCATCGGATCTTTACCGAGAAAGTGACAGGCACAACGGCCATTGAACGGGAGCAGCTGCGAGAAGCCATTCGGTACGCCCGCCCCGGTGATATCCTCGTGGTGACAAAAATTGACCGCCTGGCCCGTTCCATTATTGATTTGAACAATATCGTCCATGAACTGGCGTCCGAAGGCATTTCAGTGTTATTTTTAAAAGATAATATGGAATTTAATTCCAAAGATGATACCAACAGCATGCAGACACTGTTGTTTAACGTGCTGGGGAGCTTTGCGCAGTTTGAGGCCGACCTGATCCGGGAGCGTACCACGGAAGGTAGGGAACGTGCGAAAGCCCAGGGGAAGCATATGGGTCGTCCAGGCCAATCGGATAAGGCTGTTCAGCAAGCTTTACAGCTCTTTGAGAACCGAGCGACCAACAAGATGAGTGTGAATGATATCGTGAAAGTGACGGGCGTTCCTCGTTCGACCATTTATGCTAAAAGAAAACGTAATGGGGCGTAGCTTGGAGTTGCGTTCCTCTCGTTAAAGGATTTGATGCTTATGACTTCACCCATAATGTCCATTATGGTTTGGAATATTCTCCTGGTGGGAACGCTCGTGTACCTTTCTCTTACCTTGCCGATTGAGTGGTTCACTCCATTCACACAGGAGGGTTCTTTTTCTCTCTATCAGAGCATCTCCGGGATCTTCCTTTTGATGTTTCTTCTTGTTCTGTCGGGTTTGGCTGCAACACTCCTGTCCTTGAAGCTGAAGAAGCTTCATCTGGTTATTTTATCTCTTTTGCTGTACTTATCTATGGCCATTGAAACGGTGCTCTTCGCTTTTGTTTTTTAAAGGCCGAAGAAACAAAAAGATGCCTAGAGGAATATATCTCCCCAGGCATGCATGATTCTCTTCGTCATTTACATCATTGCGCTTATCGGTAAGAAAGTTTTAACTTCTTTAAAATAAAAAGCCCGATGAGAAAGTGCCCAACGCATCGCAAATACGCTGAAGGTTTCATCTCAGAGCTTTTTTTGGGTTTCATTTGATTTTGTCCAGCAAAAACCTCTTGTCAGAGAAATAGGAGTTTCCATGCTCTACGTTTATACCGATTTAAACGGCCGTGAAACTACCGTCAACCGGAACCACGGCTCCGTTAATATAATTCGCTTTGTTTTCCAACAGGAACGCCACGAGTTCTGCGACTTCCTCCGCCGTCCCTAACCGTTTTTGTGGCACCAGGCGCTATGGCGTTCTCACAAATCCTTTCGATGACGTATTCCGCGACAATGGTTTTCGTAATTCCAATCGTAGCGTGTTTAGTGGCGGAATAATTTCCAACCCCCCACTTGGCTAACAAGCCCGGCGGATGAGAAGGTGTTTACAATACTATTTCCCCATTTTGCACCATTATTTCAACAACATACTTAAGACTGTACAGCATGCCATGAAGATTAATATTTAGGAACTGATCATTTTCTGTATCCGAATATGCTTCACTAATTGGTCGATATCTTGGGAGAAATAACGAAAAATCATTAGCGTGCCCTCTTTTAGGTTTTATTTTCTTCATTTCTAGGGTCCGTTTCTTGGGGTGCTTCGGAGGATTCGAGTTGTTCTACGCGTTCGAGTAAGCGTTGGTTCTCATCTTCAAGCTTTTTCGCATTGGAAGAATAATGCGGATCCGTTTCCCACCAATCGATGCCCATTTCTTTGGCCTTATCGACGGAAGCAACGACGAGACGGATTTTGATAGTCAAGAGTTCTACATCCGCAATGTTGACTTTAATATCGCCTGCAATGACCACGCCTTTGTCCAACACTGTTTCCAGGATTTCGACGAGCCCGCCTGCTAAATTATCAGTATTAGCCGGTTCTGCCGAGCGTCGTACAGGTTGTTCACTCATAAAGAATATCCTCCTTGATGGTCTATTAAATTAAGTTTCCTAAGGGGCCAAGATCAATATTTAAATCGTCATCGGTCAGGTTAAATATTTCTTTCATTTCTTCCATTTTATTTTCGAGTTGCATGAGAGCTTCTCCAAGCTGTTCAATTTGTTCCTCTGTCAAATCACCGCCCTCGACTCGTCGCATGGCCTGACGCTCGACAAGTTCACGAAGCAGTTCGACCACGGTCATGACCAACTGGGTCAATCCTTCTTCCGCTTTGTCTGGGTCGAGAGAAATACGTCCTGTTGGCTGTTGAGCTTCTGTTACTTGTGGATTCTTATCCATGAGCTCTGCCTCCTTTATGTTGGATGAGAAGAGATTTGTGAATTAGAAATGAACTCCTTCTGAGTTTTGGTTTCCGCCTGGCGCAGGGTTTCCACTGAAGCAATCAGCACCCGTAGATCTGCATACACAAGGTCAATGCCTGCGATCGATATCGTTAAATCGCCTTGAAGGACGACCCCTTTTTCGAGTACGGAATCCAATACATCAAGCAAAGACACTTCCCTATTTTCAAGACTGTCCCGAGCCATACGTTTCACTCCTGTCTTTGAGTTCAGAGAAATGAAAAGACGGCCATGGCCCGGTACACTCCAAATCCAATCCGGTGCCGGCTGCTTCTTCTTTATCCTGACGGTCTTCAATAAACTGAATAAAGGCTTCCCGGTCGTTCGCATCGATTAAATAAGCGGCGTTCCAGGCCATGTCTTTCTCCCGGTCTGTCACTTTTCGTTCCCAATTTTTCTTGATTTCTGTCCCTTCGCTTCTGGTTTTTAATTCTTCATGCAAAGAGGTGCAGTGTTGTTCAATATAATCATCCGCTTTCCCCTCTATAAATTGCTTCATTTTTTTATTTTCGAAAAAACGTTTCCCGGCCGGTAGGCTTTCAATTTCTGCCTCTTTCGCCTGAATTTCTTCGCTTTCCTGAACGACGGTCTCGATAAACAACTGCTGGTCAGCATACACTTTGACGTTCCACTCTTCTTTCCCGGCCAGGCTAGAAAATTTCGATAAAATGTCTTCCTTGTGATCCTTAATCATCTCTGTCAGGTTGGCGTTCTGTTCAAAGATGGTGCCGAATGTTAACGGGATGGTGGTGTAACGGTCGTGTAGCTGTTTCATAATTTCATGATGGTGGAAGGCTTTCGCCTGCAGCCATTTCATATTCTCCACATTTTTCTGCAGCTGCTGCTCGGCAAATTCTGCTTCCGGCACCAGGCAAACTACCGTTGTGATTTCCTCCTGGACAAAAAAATCGATATTGTTCCCTGCTTCCATCCCTTCTACAGGATCCATTGGCGCTTGCTGATATTCTTCGGTGGGCACAAAAGCGTAAACATATAGTAAAGCCGGAGCTCCTGCGTTCGTTTGCAACATCCGTCACTCCTTGTTTCGATATTTTTTAATAATGATGGCTTACATTCAGAAAACTATTGGTCCTGGCCCTGCTTTCTCATTCGAAGGAAGGGATTATTGCCCTTATGGGAGGCATTCCCTTTTTAACTGAAATTCATTCATTGAATTACGTTCAACAAAAATAAAAACTTCTCCTTTGATGTCTTTTCGAATCATAGTGCTTAAGCTTTTCAAACCCGTGCTCTTACGTAAAGAGTTGATCCTTCCTTTTGTAGCCGATACACTGAATACATCTCTTTTTTAAGCCGTACCATTAGAATAGGAGTTCATTTTTATGGAAAATACCAAATTAACAAAAAGAAAACAGCAGGCGATACAAACGAAACAAACTATCTATAACGCCGCTTTAACACTCATTCAACATAAAAGTTTCGACGAAGTCACGATCGAAGAAATTAGTAAAAAAGCAGACGTCTCCGTCGGTTCTTTCTATTATTATTTTCATTCCAAAGAAGATATTTATTTGAGTATGTTTAAAAAACTTGATGAAGAGCTTTTTCGTGACTTTAACCCCGAGGATTATCAACAGGCCGGGGAAGACCTTCTTATCAGTTTTTTTCTTCAGCTGGCCCGTCATGTTTCGGCTTTAGGGTTAAACATCGTTAAATATTCCTTATTCAAGGAAGGTCCTGTTCCTTACTATAAGGATTTGTATATGAGTGAAGCATTACAGAAAATCATTAAAATCGGTCAAGCTAAGAATATCTTTGCTTCTTCCATGAGCGAAGAAGAGATGACGGAATACCTGCTTATTATCATGCAGGGCATCATGCTGGATTGGTGCAAAACCGATGAAGGCTATTCCCTCGAAGAAAAAACCGAACAGTTCATGAGCCGTGTTATTCTCTCCATTCAACATTAATGTACAAGAAGTGAAGTGACCTAAATAAATGAGACAGATAAAAACACCTCTCACGTCGTATTCGTAGTAGTAGCGACAGATGGAGGTGTTTTTCTTATGATAGAAAGCAAACGGCGGTATCCAGCAGAAGTGAAACGGAAAGTTCCCCGACCTAAATGGGAGGAAGGGTAAAGCGATCGGTCGCTTATGAATGCTTTTAGCATTAAGCATGTACGGCAAATCAAGCAATGGGCCATATGGGTCCAGAACGGAGAAGAGCATCGTCTTTGCCAACCGGTTGGCAAGCAGTACACGTACGGCAAAGGCCTGCAAGACAGCGAAATCGGCCGGTTGCGGCAGCAGATAAAGTACTACGAAGTGAAGGAGACGTTGCAGGGAAAGTACTAGGAACTTGAAAGGAGGTGGTCTCGGAAGTCGTGGGAGCCCTCCGGGCTCGACTAACAGGTCATCGACCTTTTCCGTTCCTTGCAGTTTCGGATGGGGCACCAGACTATCCGGGGATTGTTGGAAAAGGAGCATGGAATTTATGTCCACCATCGGTGCACCGTACAGCGTATTATGCAGAAGTACTGCCTTCAGTACCAAATCGGCTGAATTAACTTTCAGGCCCGGCAGCCGAATGAAAAATGAGTCACAAATATCAAGTACCTGCCGTACGGGCCAGCCCAGCGGCACGATCCTCCAGAGCGATCAGGACTGCCAGTACATATCTTATGCCTTTCAGGAAGAAGCGCACAAAAAAGGCATTATCACAAGTATGTCGAGCCGAGGCAACTGCTTTGATATCGAAACGTTCATAAAGAGAAGGAATGTTATCGAAATCGAAGTTCCCAACAGTATCTTGATCATGTCCCATGTCAAACCGTATATTTCGGATGTTAGAAGAGTCTTTTGCTATGTAATACAATTTTGGCTCTTTGCTTGTCGAAAACAAAAAGAGAGAATCCGCTCCACTGAGCGAACTCTCTCGTCCTTGTTAAACGGCTGTAAACCCACCGTCAATCGGAACAACGGCTCCGTTAATATAATTCGCTTTGTCTCCCAACAAGAACGCCACGAGTTCCGCGACTTCTTCTGCTGTGCCCAATCGTTTTTGGGGCACCGGATCAATGGCTACTTCTTTGGCTTGTGGATTGTTCTTCATATATTCTTCCACCATGGGTGTCTCTGTGGCCCCTGGAGCTACGGCGTTCGCACGAATTCCCTCGGAAGCATATTCCGCGACAATGGTTTTCGTGATCCCAATCGTCGCGTGTTTGGTGGCGGAGTATGTCCCAACCCCGACTTGACCGACAAGCCCGGCGGAAGAGGAAGTATTAACAATACTGCCGCCACCATTTTTTATCATCGCTTCCACGACATACTTGATACCGTACAACATGCCATGAAGATTAATATTGAGAACCTGATCAATGTCTTCGATGCTATGCTCCAAAAATTTCTTTCCGGACCCGGAAATGCCCGCATTGTTAAAAAACATCGTCACAGCCCCGAAAGCTTCCACTGTCTTATCTACGTAATTTTTCACTTCGTCCGGTTTGGTCACATCGGCTTTAACAAAGATCGCCGATGCTCCATGGCTTTCTACTTCTTGAACCACGTCGTTTCCTGCTTCTTCCGAAATATCGACAATACTCACGTTAACGCCTTGCTCGGCTAGCTTTAACGTTACTGCTCTCCCAAGTCCGCTTGCGCCACCTGTCACGATGGCCGTATGCTGTTCAGCCATAATTTTTTCCTTCTTTCTTTAGTCATAGGGTCATGGTCTTTCTTCCCTATATGAGAATTTTTACACATGAATAAATTAAAAAGCATCGATGTTCTGATTTGCGTGCTTATAAGAGATAAAACACATGCCCATAGTGATCGACCCGTGAGTTCGTCCCGGCAAATTCCACCGTTCCTTCGGAAGGATCAAA
The DNA here is from genome assembly GCF_033845285.1 of Marinococcus sp. PL1-022. Classification (NCBI taxonomy): domain Bacteria; kingdom Bacillati; phylum Bacillota; class Bacilli; order Caryophanales; family Bacillaceae; genus Marinococcus; species Marinococcus sp. PL1-022. The sequence goes on from NZ_JAWXCX010000003.1 coordinate 44,840, forward strand.
CGCATCGTCGGTATGAAAATGCACGAGAAAATATGGTGGGGCGTTGGCCGGTTCAAAGTGTTCACAATGATACGTCAAGGTGATCTCGTCATTGACTTGCACCTTGTACTCGCCGGCTAATCCAGAATCAAAGACAACTTTGAATCCCATGGCTTTCCCTCCTTGCTTTGCATCGAACATTGCTATGGTTGAATATCGAGCCGTAGAGCAACTAGCTAATCGCTCAAATGAGGGAGACGGCCTCCCTCATCGAAGCTATTTTGACGAATGGAGGAGAAAAATGCAATCGACAGCCCTTCGTCCATGGAAAGGAAGCTAAAGGCAGAAATGTTCCTGCCCTCAGCGCTAGTTCTGGGCTTCTCCGATTCGTATTTATGAACGATTCGGATCGTCTTTGGAGGAATCCGACTGCTTTTTCTGGTGGCGCAAGTTCTCTAGGGCATCTAAAATTTCTTCTTCCGAATACGTGGAACGATCAGTGGTTTGTTCTGATGGTTGTTCATCATCTGATGTCTCACGAGAAGTTGTATCGGTTTCGTCAGATGTAGCATGGGAACTGTTTTCCAAGTACTCCCGGCGATAAATAATCTGACCGTCCGGCGTCAGGTACTTTTTGTTCATGTGTCGAGTTGTTTTATCAAACAGGCTGTAAATCACCGGAATGACAAACAGGGTTAACAGCGTACTGCTCAACAGACCACCGATGATCACAATGGCCATCGGCTGAATGGTCTCAGAGCCTTGACCAATCCCTAAGGCCAAAGGGAATACCCCTAAAATGGTCGTAATCGTGGTGATTAAAATCGGTCGGGTCCGGTTCTGGACACTGGTAACCAACGCTTCTACCGTTCCCATGCCTTTGGCTTTCTGCTGGTTCACATAGTCGAGAAGCACAATGGCATTATTGACCACAATCCCGGCGAGTACAATGACCCCAATGAGAGCCATGGCACTGATCGGCTTCTGCGTGACCACCAACGATAACATCACGCCGATCACAAATAGCGGCACGGTGAACATAATAATCAGTGGCTGCTTGAATGATTCAAACTGAGCCGCCATGACCAGGTAAATGAACGCTAAACCAAGCGCAAAAGCGATCGCTGCTTCGGCGGCCAGGTCGTTAATCATTTCCTGGTTGCCGCCAACGACAAATTCGGCGTTATCAGCCAGATTCACGTCATCGATGACGTCGTTCACGGTTTCAGAGACATTACTGAGTTCGGCAGAAGACTCATATAGCACCGTGAATTCGGCACTGCGCACGGAGTCGACCTGGTTGATTTGCGTCGGGGCGGCCCCCTCTTCAATGGTCGCTACCTCCGAAAGTTGTACATATTCGCCTTCCTGGTTCGGAATTTCTATGCTTTCGAAATTCTCTCTGTTGGATAGCACATCTTGATTGTATTGCACATTGACACTGTACGTGTTGTTGCTGTCGGTGGTAATGGTCCCGGCGCTTTCTCCATTCGTGGCCGCGTTGACGGCTTGGGCAATCTCTGCCGGGGCCAGGCCGTTATCCCGGGCTGCTTCCCGGTCGATATTGGCCTGGAGTTCGGTGCCGGAAGCCGTTTCGGTACTGGTCACTTCGCGAATGGTGTCTTCGCTCTCCAGCTCCTCGACCACTTCTTCACTGGTGTTGCCTAACCGCTCGGCATTAGGATCCTCAATGGTGAAACTATACGTGTTGGGTTCGCCACCGACGCCCGCCTGGGCGGCACTTTGAACCTGGATATCTGCTTGTTCGTCAATATCTTCGATGTCCTCGGAGAACGTATCGACAAATTCATCTGTGCTTCCGTCCCGGTCGTCCGGATTGACGAGGTTGACGGTGATTTCTCCAACATTGCTTTCCGAACTAACCCCGGCGTTTTGCGCAGTGGAACCAATAGTACTTAAATAGTTTTCCACATCGCTTTCGTCGTCCAGTTGTTCTTCAATGGCCTGGACGGTTTCTTCGGTGCGGGAGAGGGCGGTTCCTTCCTCCATTTCCACTTCCACGGTTGCTTGCCCCTGATCACTGGAAGGCAAAAACTCGACGCCTGTGGTTGTCAGGCCGAGCGCACCGATCAGAAATGTCACTGCGGTGATAGTAAGAACGACCAGTCGTCTTCGAAGGGTCCACCGCGAGAACTGTCCCATTTTTTTCATAAACGTAGAAGTTTTTCGTTTGTTTTCCTGATTCTCGTTTGGTGCTTTGAGAAGCCGGCTGGCTAGCATCGGAACGATGGTGACAGCGACAAACAGAGACGCAAACAAACTAAAGGCAATCGCAATGGAAATCGGAGCGAAAAGGTCTCCGGCGATGCCTGTAATGAAAACAACAGGCAGGAAGATCGAGACGGTGGTCAAGGTAGAAGCGGTGATTGCCCCAGCAACTTCCCGGGTACCATCTGCTGCCGCTTCTTTAGGCGTTTTTTTCATCGACAGGTGCCGGTAGATATTTTCGACCACCACAATGGAGTTATCGACTAGCATGCCGATCCCTAACGCAAGACCGCCAAGGGTCATGATATTAAGGCTGATATTGGTGAAAAAGAACAGGGCAAAGGTGGTAATAACCGAAAATGGGATGGCGATGCCAATGATTAACGGCGTTTTCAAATTCCGTAAAAAGGCAAATAGGACCACCATCGCTAAAAGTCCACCACTAATTAAAGCCGTTGTGACACTGTCGATGGAATCCTGGATAAATTCACCTTCATCGAACAGCGTGATCGCATCCAAATCATCGTACTGGGATTCATCCAACAGATCAGTCATTTCTTCATTCACGTTGGTGGAAACCTGAGCCGTATTGGCATCGGCTTCCTTCATAACCCCCATTTGAATGGCCGGGTCCTGGTTTACTCGGGTAATCACGTTCTGTTCTTCCGTGTTTAGGGAGACCGAGGCGACATCGGATAAAGCGATGGATTCGCCGGACTCTGTGCCCTGGCCAACCGTGATACTGCTTAATTCATCCGCTGAGGATAAATCGCTGATGACGCGTGTAGAGATGGTTTCTTGCTCGTCTTCATTCACGATAATTCCGCCAGGTACGGTGGCTTGCTGGCTTTGAATGGCTTGAACCACTGCGCTTTGTGTTAATCCGTTATCTTCTAGAGCTGCTTGGTCCAGCGCGACATCAAACTGTTCCGTAAGGGTGCCGGAGGCGGAAATGTCTGCCACCCCTTCGGTGCGTTGAAGTTCGTTTTGAAATTCGGTGGCCTGATCCTGAAAATCGCTCACGTTATCCCCACCGGCGGATAAAGCCATCTGTATGGTCGGAAGCATGGAAGGATCGAATTCTAAAAAGGAGGGAGAACCGGCATTGTCCGGTAAACCTGTTTGACTGATCGTCGAAACGATATCGGTTTTCACATCATCAATCTCGGTTCCCGGGTTAAATTCCATAATGACAATGGATGAGCCTTCCATCGACTGAGAGGTGATTTCGTTGACCCCCGAAATATCGGAAAGGTCGCTCTCGACTTCTTCCGTGACTTCATTAAGTACTTCTTCCGGTCCTGCTCCAGGATAACTGGTGGTTACCGCCGCAGCTGGTGCTTCCACATTGGGAAACAACTGCAAGGGTAACCGGGATAGTGATACAGATCCCAAGAGGACTAAAACGATCATGACGACGATCGTAAATTTTGGACGTTTAATCGACGAATTCCATAACTTCATGTGTTACTTTCGCTCCTTTATCATATAAGTTTAATTCTGATGACTGTACAGTCATAAAATATAACTGACCATACAGTCATTTTCAAGTAATATATACTCTCAATAAAAAAATCATTCATATCCGCAGTGGAGGACATTGGAGACACAAAATCGATACTGATCGGTTCTCGTTCTTGAGCAGATGTGTTTTAATAGAATGACTATGTAGTCATCGAATTAGTCATCGGCCGAGTTGTTTTAAAATCCTAGACAGGAAAAGGGGTGTTCCCATGAATAATAAAAAATTAACCATTATTCAAGAAGCGATCAAATTATTTTCCGAAAAAGGTATTTATGCCACGTCGATCCAGGAAATCGCGGATCATAGTAATGTGTCCAAAGGCACCGTGTATTTGTATTTTTCCTCCAAAAACGATTTGATCCTAAGCAGCTTTCAACATACGCATGAACAGATGCAAAGGCACATTGAACATATCAATGAAGAGAATCTTTCGGCAGAAACCAAGTTTTATCGGTCGATCCACGCCTACTTGAAAGAGTTACAAGAAAACCGGGATATGATTATCATGAATATTCGAGAACAGTCTTTTATCGTTGATCAGCAGTTCTTTGATCTGTTCCAACAAACAAGGGCGCAATCATATGAGATTGATTGTAAAATATTGTTAAACATGTACGGGGACGCTTTCGCTCCTTACGTTTTTGATGGCGCTTTACTGCTGGAATCCATGCGGACATCCGTAAGTCATCTCTTCTTGTTCGATGATACGGTGCTGGATGTCGAAACATTAACGTGGTTTGTGGTTCGACGGATGCATGAACTGGCTTATGGCATGATGCAGAAAGAAGATACGCCGTTGCTTCAGGATAGCGTATTTCAGTTGTCTCGTGATTCCGATCCTCATCAACAGCAACAACGACTTCGGGCATTGCTACAGGAGATGCAAGCAGTGACCACTGAAATATCAATTCCAGATACTCAAAAACAAGAAATGAACGACATTCTTTCTTTTTTATTGGAAGAAGCCCAACATACAGAAATAAAAACAGCTGTTTTTAAACAATTACTCCTAAGCTTTCGGGAATACTCCGGATTTTCCGCGCCCCTCCAACACATAGCATCCTTATTAAATATTTCTTTTGACCAGTAACAGAAATCGGTAACGATCGTCTTGTCATGAAATAGCGAAAGGGCTCTTGTACGGTGCCAAGAGCTTGTGACAGTAATAATCCTGTTTACAGGGGCAGATTGCGATGGCGAAAAATGCTAATCGCTCCAGCGAATAGTGCCACCCCGATCGCGGTTAAGATCAAAAAGGGCCCCCAGAAGTCGCCCGTGGTGCTGGCCAGTTCCGCGGGACGGTAAAGTGAAAACAGGCTGAGGTGACGGAGCCACTCCATGTCGGGAGCGAGTCTTCCAGCCACATCCAGAGCATAAAACAAAAAGGTTAGGCCGCCGGCTACACCTAATGCTCGCCGTTCGTCGTTCATGACAGCCGAAATGAGAAACGCATAGCCACTGATGGCAAAGAAAAGCAAAAAGCCACCAACGTTAATCGAGAGAAATGAGCTAACATCCAACGAGTTTGCGTCTTCCATAAACCATTGGCCGGCCAGATACCCAGCCAAAAAGTTGAAGGCAAGGAACAGAAACAGACCGGTCAGTAAGACCAGTGCCTGCGTACCGGCAATTTGTCCTCGGCTGACCCGGGTTGATAACAGATACGCCATGGAGCCACGATCCACCAGAGTCGCAAGGGACTGTACGCCCATCCACACGCTGAAGGCTCCGGCAATAAAAAGGAAAAACAGCCCATAGTATTCGGCGGATAAAAACTGATCAAAGTTCGTCAGGGCTTCCAAGCCGATAAAGTTAAGAAGCGCTTCCGGGAAGATCTCCAACAGCCGGTTCAAGTCCTCGGTATTATCGGCAATGGTTGGATAGATGGAACCCATCAGGAGGACATACAGCGAGGATCCGATCGCAAAGGCCCCAAAGATACTGATTTTTGATTTGACCATCTGCCAGTACAGCGCGTTGTTCATAACGGGGTCTCCTTCGGGGAGTGCTGGTAATAATCGAGAAAAATGTCTTCCAGGTTTTGTTCGCTGACGGCGATGTTAGCCATATCCACATCGGAAAGCCGGCGAAAGAATTTTTGATAGTCGTTCTGCACTTCCACCCGGACGACCAGCTCTGATAACTGATCGACGACTGTAAGGTCTTTATGGTAGATCCGAGCGAGATCGTCTTTGTTTTTCAATGTTAAATCGAATTGTTTGCGCTGCATGGCCTGCAGGTCATGCACATTGCGGATATCGATAATGCGACCGTCTTTGATAATCGCCGCCCGGTCACTGGTGCGTTCAATTTCCGGAAAGCTGTGGGAGGACATCAGAAACGTCTTGCCCCGCGCTTTTTCTTCCAGGACGAGCGCAATGAACGTCTGCTGCATCAACGGATCCAGCCCTGAGGTGGGTTCATCCAGAATATAGACCGAGGGATCATGCATAAAGGTGGCGACAATACCGACCTTTTGTTTCATCCCTTTAGACATTTTTCGAATGGGGACCTTCGGGTCCAATTGCAGTCGATCCATCAATTCCCGTTGACGCTGAGAGTTCTGGTTCCCCTGCATCCGGGCCATCAAATCAAGAAATTGGCGCCCCGTCATGTTTTCCAAAAACGCCATTTCTCCCGGCAAATAGCCTATACGATCCCGGGCTTCCTGCTGTTCCCGCCAGGTATCATAACCAGCAATGCTCGCGTGGCCCTTTTGGGGCTTCATGTAGCCGAGCAGGTGACGGATTGTAGTTGATTTGCCGGCGCCATTCGGTCCCAAAAACCCAAACACTTCGCCCTCCGATACCTCAAAGGAAACGTCTTGGATGCCTTTCCCATTGGGAAACAACCGGGTAAGGTGCTGCACGTGAATCATATTTATCCCTCCCAATAAATTATGAACTATTAATATCATTTCGTTACAAAAAGTATAAGCTTCCCGATACCACTCGTCAATGATATAATGAAATATATAAATAAAACCATTTCAAAAATTACAATAAAGCCGAAAGGAGTTAGGCGAATGAATGGATTTGAGCGACGTAAGCAACGAATGCAGGAAACCATCAAACGAACGGTGCTGGAACTGTTGCAGCATACCGATCCGCGCCATTTACGGATCAGCGATATCAGTGCGGCGGCTAATATCTCCCAAGTCAGTATTTATAACCATTTTGAGAGTAAGGATGCTTTGGTTCGTGCATCGCTTCGCATGTTTTACGAGCAGTATGTGGAGGAGATGGAACGCATGGTAGAGGAAGAACCATCGTTTGTCACCCTGGTACGGCGCATCATTTTCATCAAGGAGGAAGCAACGGCTACGTATTCCTTTGATCGGTTGTATGCCTGGATGATTCAGGATCCTGAGATGAAAGCGGTGATTGACGAGCTGGCCCGTACCCGGATCCAACCGCTACTGATGACCATCGTTCATCAAGCCCGGAAGAATGGAGAAATTCATGACCAATACCCGGATGAACTGATTCTGTTTCATTTGCGCTCTTTTCAGCAGCAGGCGGATGAGCTCATGGCGCTTCGTCGGACGTATCCCAACGATGAAGCCTTTTTTGAAGATATCATGGGTTTGTTTTTTTACGGATTGGCCGGTCAGGCGCCTGAGCATCAATGAAGTTCATGCATGATTGATGAATAGGGATACGGGCCGGAAAGGAAAGATGTTAATGATGGCCGATCCAGGAGTGACAGATGTCACGTTACAGATGGAGATTGATATGAAGATCTGCCAGCATAATATTCGAATGCTGGATCAGGGACGAAACGAAGAGACCCTCCTTGGAGCCGAAGAGACATGGTTAAAAGCATTGGTAGATCTTTTGGGTTTTCATCATGACCGACGGGAAGAAGTGGATGCGTTTCATGAGGTGATTGATCAAGTAGTAACCTGGGTCGGTGGTCACGGAACAAGAGGAGCGATCGATGAAGCAGTCCAACGCATTGCTCAACGCCCGATTATTTGCTATTTGCATCGAAAATCAATTGGGCGCCAAATTGGACTTGCCGCCATTGAACGACGAAATACATAGGTTATATTGAGCCGGTCTGCGTATCTCAGGGTAGTCTATATGTTAGCTATTATATTGAATGGCACAAAGCAAGCAATGCAACTACACTAATGAAGTTTCCTTTTATTTTAAAAATCGAAATGTGTTAACATACAGTAGATTATCGGAAGTTAGCGGTTTATGTCTGAATATAAAAATAAAGAGCAAGTCCAGCATGTAAGCATGTTGGACTTGCTTAAGGGTTTGAGAAACGAAGCGGCGATCTATTAGAACCTGCTTGATTGACGTTCCTAGTATTTGCATCTTGAGAAGCAATCTTTTCCTTGGTTCATTCTGCTTGAATGATTGTACAAACGTTAGGCATCAGCAATAAGCACATAAATCCAACGCCCTTCATTTAATTTTAGGAAGGCATCTGTTCCAGAAATTGACGTTCGATGGCTGAAAAGACATGTTTTCCCCGATGGATGCGATACACATTGATCGTATTGTAGGGAGCTGGAATCTCAAGATAGTTGGTTATGTGGTAGCGATGGGCCACGTGTTTCGATACGACCGCCAGGCCCATGCCAATGGTGGAAAAGCCAACGAGCGTGTCAAAATCCGACACTTCGATGATCTTCCCCTGCTTGAGGTGGTACTTCGTGTACGCCTGGGCCAACGTGGAGAAATACAAGCATTGGCTTGATAACGTAATCATATCTTTCCCATCTAAGTACGTATAAACATCGGCATCCGAAGGGATATTTTTCCCGATGATCACCATTTCATCTTTCCCTGCTTCCTCATAATAAATCGTTGGTTGATGCAGAGCCCCGATCACATAGGCAATATCCAGTTCGCCTTTCGCTACCCACGCTTCTAACTCTTCCGTTGAACCGGTTTTGAACGTAACCGTAAGGTTAGGATAAGCTTGATATAGAACTTCTAAGGCGGGGGCTATCATGTCCCCACCCATCGAAATCATGGTTCCTACCCGGAGATGTTCCTCCCCCTTCCCCATCTTCTTTTCCGTTTCCTGCCATAGCAATAAGATCTGTTGAAATTGCTCGTATAACGTTTCTCCAGCTTCGGTCAATTGGACGCCGTTTGGATGGCGATCAAACAATTCCTGCTCATAATAAGCTTCCATCTTTTTTATTTTTGCCGTCATATTGGATTGCAAATGATGAAGATCGGCGGCAGCTTGGGAGATACTCGCCCGCTCCGCCACGGTCACAAACGCTCTCATATTTTCAATATCCATATCCTATCGCCTCCTCTATCAGAAAAAATGATAAGCCTATCACATCTAAGCCTTATCTTTGGCCCTGCCCGTTTGTATATAGTAAAGATACAAAGTAATCGATCACGGAAGGACCAAGATGATGAAAAAATACCTGTTTTTATTAGGCATTAGTATCATGTGGGGATCTCAATTTTATTTCGCCGAACAAGTATTAGACACGGTAGCCCCCATGACATTAGCAGCCATTCGTTCAACTATAGGAGCCTGCACACTGACGTTGGTAGCCCTACTACTTCCTCGTGCTCCATCTGCTTCCAGGCCATCCCTTCTTTATCGACGCCGTTATATCTTATATATGGCTGTCGCTTTATTCGAGGCGGTGATTCCTTTTTTCTTAGTTGCCTGGGGGCAAACTCGGGTGAGCAGCAGCGTGGCTTCCATTGTTATTGGCAGCACCCCTTTATGGACCATATTAATTGTTTGGATCGTCTTTCGCGAACGATTGCATCGACATCAAACGCTTGGAGTCGTAAGCGGCTTTATTGGTCTTATGATCATTTTCGCTCCTGGCATCGGTCGCGCTCAAACGGCGATCGTTTCTCCGGATACGGTAGGACTTGTCGCGCTTCTTCTAGCCGCTGGTAGTTATGCTGGAGCGCTTATTTTGATGCAGTATCTCCCGGGGGAATCCGTGGTCCGTTCCATGCGAAACGTGTTATGGATGGCTTCCGTCATGCTATGGCCTATGGTGTTCATGACGGGTACTTCCGAAATAATGTTCCGTGTGGCAGATACGCCCGCTTTACTCATTCTAGGCGTCTTTCAAACGGGCCTGGTCTATTGGCTATACAATCTTTTAGTGCATGTGGAAGGCCCTGTGTTCGCTTCGTTTTCCAACTATTTGATTCCTTTGGTAGGAATCTTTCTCGGCTCATTCCTGTTAAACGAACGTCTAACTGTTCCGATGGTCGTGGGGGTTATCGTCGTGATCGGTTCGATCATCATTAGTCGTACACCACCGCATACCTTACAAACCAACAATATCCAACGTTAATGATTTCGATGTGGGGGCCTTCATTATCCGCCCAATGCTTTTTAATGTTTCATGTGCCTTCCATAAAAGTCTATCATTTTTCTAAAAAAGGCAACATTAGAGGTGATAAGAAAGAAAAGTTGTTTTTGATAGCTTATATGCTATCATAGGGTATAGATATTCTCCTAGGAATGGATGGACCAATGATGGCATATGACATACAAGCATTAGGAAATGTTCCAGCGTTCGAAGATTGGCTATTCGATGCTGCAACGCAGGAATGGCAACAACGAGGTCGTCAGGGGATCTGGGGCAAAACCGCGGATCAGTACATTCGACAGCGAGCGGTCCTTGAATATAATCCGTACCCGCCGGAAGAGAACCAAACAAGGAGAGATGCTGTACCGCCGTCGATCAAACAGGTATATCGACATACGGAACTAGAGGAACTGTACCGCTGGGGAATCGATGGCGCTAAAACCGGCAATCACCGTTTATTGTTTGTGATTCATGAGGGGAAGAAAGTGTTGCTGCTGCATTATTTTGATAAGACATATAACGGCGCGATTCGGCGACCGGACATTGTCCCAGCCGAACGTTGTTACGACACTTATGGTGCAAAGGATTCCAAATAAAACGATTAAAATAAAGGAGGCAATTGTGATGAGTAAGGCATTCGATCGTTACCAAGAAGCTGTGGGAAAAGCTTACATTGATCGGCTAAAACAGGAAGCAGCTCTGGCAGCGACCATCAAAACCGAGCGTCGGCGCCAAGGTCTTTCCCAACAAGAATTGGCAGATGCGATTGGAAAACCAAAATCAACGATTGGTCGTATCGAAGCAGGCATTACGGTACCTCGAGTGGATACCCTCCTGGCCATTGCTCAAGTACTTCATATTACCTTTTCGCTTGGTGAAGCGTCTACAGACACAAATGACAAAGTTTCATTATAAGTAGCAAGAGACCGAGCGTGATATTAAAACCTTCATGCTCGGTTTTTACGTGTATTAAATAGTGGATTGGTGCAACATACAAATTAAAAGATACCTCCATTTAGAAGGCAAACCACTTTCCATAGCCTGGTTATTGTTAACACAATCTATCTTATCGGAAGTTATTAAACCATATCTCAATATAATAAGTGGCTTTCGTATTTTGAGATAAAAAAAGTGAACAAATAATTTTCGCATAATCCAAATATTAAGTTAACTGAAACGTTTAAGTTTAAGTAAACATAAATAAAAAACTTGAAATATTTTAAGCCTCTTTTTAATCTATGTATAGAAAGCTAAGATTTGTATTTAGAAGACTACGACTCAGAGTTTTATTTCTAAATGCAACACAGCTCGATTCTCGGCGAAAAAAGCACGACAAAAAAGCTCAAAATTAATAATTTTGAGCGAAAAATATATTGAAGCTCTGCTGTCTTTATTGGAGGTTTTTTAAAAAAGCTATCATTATACAGGTTGAATATATTCCCCTATTTCTTCTATTATATAGTGAATACAATCATTCTCTTTGAATTTGTCATCATACGCTAAATAAACGGTGAAATCTTCTGCTTGCTTGGAAGTAAGTGTAAGCTTGTAGCCATTAAGGGTTAAAAAGGAATCAAAAACTGTTAAAGCCGTTCGTTTATTCCCATTTCGAAAAATATGACCACCCCGAGCAATGGAATGATAATAGCAGCAAGCTTTCTCGGGAATGGAAGGATACATTTCTTCACCGTATAGTTCAGTTTTTGGCCGATGCAGCATTGTTTGGAAACTCTCGTATTGTTTAACACCTGCTTGATCGCTGTCGTTATACATTTCCATAATAGTGTAATGAATGAAGAGGATTTCTTCTTCAGAAAAGTAAAATACCTCCATAAATCATTGCCTCCAAGCTATCACCTGTTTTTTAAGTTACGAAGAGCGTCGTCATATTTATCTACGGCGCGATTCATTGCTTGTAATACGTCTGGCCGTACGCCTTCCGGTAAGGAACGGTTCGCTTTTTTCATAATGATTTCCCCAGTTTCTTCATTATAATAGACATTAAGTTCGTCGCCCTTGGCCAATTCTAGCTGATCAGCAATTGCTTTAGGTATTCCAGCTGAAAGACTATTCCCTGATTGGTTTAATCGACGGGTGTATTTTTTCTCTGCCTGCGCCATCGTAAACGTCTCCTTTCGTATTTGAAACTTCCCTTTGTTTATCATTCTTTTAAAATATATATTATAAGTATAGTATATATAATAACTATTATCATGACAATTATTAATAACTATATAGATTATTATTAATTTCACATACTATAATTATTTTATATAATTCAAAAAAACATAGTTAGAGAAATACATATAATTTCAAAATGAAAATAAAATAAGCCAGCGCCAAAAACTAATTCAAACCCTAAGGAAATGTTGTATTTCCTTAGGTATTTGAAGGGAAAACAAAAAATCACAAGAAGATTTCTTGTGATTTCAAATATATTAATGCAGCTCGTTACCCACTATTGGTATCGAAGAGTTTTTTATGAACTTTATGAAGTCGTTCTGATTTAATTATTATATTTCTGCTTATTCTATCTAATTCGTACTTTTTATCAGATAATTCATGATAGACTTCATACACTATATCTTCATCATTATTGATTTCATACAACATATTTACAAAAAGGCCCATTACATACCATCTATTGTGACTTACACTTAAAATCAACGTAGATTTTATAAGCAAAATTCTTATTTTAGCATTGTTTATATGAGAGAATATTTCCAAAAATTTATCCCCGACAGTATCAGTATAACTAAATGGCCAAGATTGACTATTGATAAACCTAGTAAAGTCTTGCATTAACTTTTTAACTAAATCAGGGTAAGACTCAAATAATACTTTATACATGTTTCCAGTTATATTCATTAAAGCTTCATGCTTTTCTTCTTCATCGTCTTCGATTTGTGAAAGGGCCTCAGCCAATTCTGAATAAATAGTAGAAGGTTTTTCCTCAGATTCATGGATCTTTTTAATAATACTTTGCCAATCGTGATTGGCGCCCTCAAGCAAAATATCCATTGCATTAGTGAATTTTACCCTTAATTCTTTTACGGAATTGAATCTTTCTGTAAAATCTTCTTCAGTGCATTTTCTAACAATATATTGTATTTCTGGCGGTAACTTAGAATAATCTAAAACATAAGGCTTCTCTAAAGTAATTGCTTCATATAACATTTTTCCGAA